>DASVVS010000014.1:0-38430 GCA_036386455.1 Thermoleophilaceae bacterium | reverse complement strand
CTCGCGCTCGCAATCGCCATGCTCACCCTGGCCCTGGCCGTACCGGCGGCCGCCCAGGCCGGCTACGTCCAGCGCTCCGGCACGAACCTCACGCTCGACGGATCGCAGTTCCGCTTCGTCGGCCACAACAACTACCAGCTGACCAGCGACCGGACGGCGACCCAGTGCGGCCGCGTCATCGGTGACACGACCCTCGGCTCGATCCTGGACGACGCCAAGAACTCGGGCGCGAAGGTGATCCGCACATGGTTCTTCCAGAGCTACTACCGCAACGCCGGGAACTCGTACACGCCGTTCGACCGTGTCCTGAACGCCGCGGCCGCGCGTGGCCTGAAGGTGATCCCGGTCCTGGTCAACCACTACTCGGACTGCGAGCCTTCGGCCGGCAACGAGAAGGACGAGGGCTTCTACGACTACGGCTACAAGCAGGTGTCCTGGGGCTACCCGCAGTCGTATCGCGACTTCGCCTACAACGTCGCCGCCCGCTACAAGAACAACGAGACGGTCGCGTTCTGGCAGCTCGTCAACGAGGCCGAGACCTCGTACAACGACCAGCAGAGCTGCAACACGTCGCTCGACGCGAATGGCCATCAGCGCTCGGCCAACGTCCTCCGGGCCTTCGCGGACGACATGGCCACGCTGCTCAAGGCCAGCGATCCGAACCACCTGGTGTCGCTCGGCACGATCGGCGCCGGGCAGTGCGGGGCCGGGGGTGCCGAGTACCAGTATGTCCACTCGGGGTCGGTCGACCTGTGCGAGTACCACGACTACGGCGATCCGACGCACTCGCTGCCCGACGACGGCTACAACCGCTTGAAGCAGCGGATCGATCAGTGCAACACGATCGGCAAGCCGCTCTTCATCGGCGAGGCCGCGATCGTGGCGGACGTGGCTGACAACGGCGGCTCGTCGGGCTCGATCACTTCCGACTCGGTGCAGCGCCGAGCCGGCTTCATCGACGCGAAGATGACGGCGGCGTACAAGAACGGCGTCGACGGCTACGCGCTGTGGGAGAAGGTCCCGGACGCGACGAACTCGAGCTACAACCTGAACAACGGCCGCTACGGCATCGGTCCGAGCAGCCTGTTCAGCGACCCGACCAACTCCGTGACGACGCAGCAGGCCGCGTCGTTCGGCGGCGGCGCGGGCACCGTGCGCTCGGGCTTCGAGGACGTCACCGGCGGCGGCTGGCAGGTCGCCTGGGGCACGGTCTCGCTCGCCAACAGCACGACCCAGGCGTGGGGTGGCTTCAAGTCGCTCTCGCTGGGAGTGAGCGGCGCCGGCTACCCGGCGGTCCGCACGCTGTCGACGAGCGGCGCCGGCGTGGGCACGAAGATCACCTACCGGGTCTACAAGCCCGCCAGCGCTCCCTCGAGCGTGGGCGTCAAGCCGTACATCTCGAACAACGGCTGGGCGCAGACGTTCGGCAGCGACGTGTCACTGAGCTACGGCTGGAACACGGTGACCTTCACCGTCCCGGCCGGCATCTCCACGCCGTTGCAGGCGATCGGCCTACAGGTCAACAACGGCGGCGGCTGGACCGGCTCGCTGTACCTGGACGACGTGTCCTGGTAGCGGGAGCGCGAGCCCTGCGGGGGCCCCGACTCAGGACAGTTTGCGGCTGAGTGCAACGACGGGGGCGCCCGGCGTGCCCTGGAGGCTGCCGATCCGCCACCAGCCGCGCCAGCCGCCGGCGACCGCGGCATCCCACGCGGCCGTGTAGACGCCTCCGTCGGTGCTCGTCAGGAAGACGTCCAGCTTGCCGGGAGCTCGTGAGACCGCGGACACCGTGCCGCCCTGCGGGATCGAGCCGGAGAGGATGTTCCACCATCCCCGCCAGCCGCCCGCCACGGCCGCGTCCCAGGCGGCGGTGTAGGTCTTCCCGTCCGTTCCCGCGACGAACACGTCGAGCTTGTTCGGGTCGCGGGCCACCGCCGCGACGGGGCTGCCCGGCTTGGCCTGGAGGCTGCCGATCCGCCACCAGCCGCGCCAGCCGCCGGCGACCGCGGCATCCCACGCGGCCGTGTAGACGCCTCCGTCGTTGCCGGCCATGAAGACGTCGAGCTTGTCAGGCGCCCGCGATACGGCGGTGACCCTGGAGCCGAGCGGCGCCTCGCCGTTCTGGATGGGCCACCAGCCGCGCCAGCGCTCGACCGTCCGCCCGGCCTCCCAGGCGGCCGTGTAGACGCGGCGATCGGTGCCGACGACGAACGCGTCGAGCTTGCCGGGGCCGCGGGAGACAGCGGTCACCGGGCTCCCCGCCTGCGCGCCGCCCTCGCGGATCGCCCACCACCCCTGCCAGCCGACGCCCACGTTTCCCTCCCACGCGGCGTCGCGAATCCGGGTGTCCGCGCCGGTCGCGAACACGTGCAGCTTCTCGGGCCCCGGAGGCAGCGGCGCGGTCATCACCGACGGGAAGAGGTCGCCGGTCGGCCAGCTCGCGGCGGGGATGGCGCTCGCGGTCTCGTTCAGCACGTCCTCCCGGCCCCGCGTCGACCCGTTCCAGGTGAACGTGACGGGGTCGTAGTTGAACAGCGCGACGATCGCGATGCCGTCGTCGCGTAGCGCGATGTAGGTCCCGGAGCCCGGGAGCATGCCTCCGTGCTCGGAGCACGCCGCACCGCCGCGCGTGGCCCTGAACCAGCCCTTCATGTTGCGCGGCAGGATGGTCGTCGGCGGGCTCGCGGTCGAGTAGGCCGCGAGGATCCGCGCGTAGTCGGGTGCCGACATCATCAGGCCGCCGAAGGAGGCGAAGTTGGCGTTGTTCTCGCCCCCGTATTGGATCGGGACCTGACCGCCGCCGCCGGTGAGGTCGTCCGAAAGCCGGGGGTTCTGCGGGTAGTACGCGACCTCGCCGGGGGCGCGGCTCCGCTCGAGCGGCATCGTCAGGCGCGCCCGGCGGATCCCGAGCGGATCGAAGAGCCACTGCTGGAGGGCTGCGACGTAGTCCCGGCCGCGCCGCTGCTCGATCACCAGGCCGGCGAGCGCAAAGCCGAAGTTGCTGTACTGGGTCCGGGAGCCGGGGTAGAACTGCATCTGCTGCGTCGCCCCCCAGCGCGCCATCTCCGTCCGAGTGACCGGAAGCTCCTTGCCGAAGGCGGCGGCGATCTGCGGGTCGCAGAAGAAGGTGGGCTCGCCGGCGATGTCCCTGTCCCAGCCGCCGCTGTGCTGGAGAAGGTGCTGCACCTGGACGGCGCCGAAGTAGAAGCCGGGCGTGGTGGCCGGGCTCGACGGCAACGGGCTGCTCGGGATCGCGCTCCCGTCGGGCGCCGTGAGGCCGAGGATGCCCTGCACGTTGTCGGTGAGCTTGAGGCTGCCGGCCTCTTGGAGCTGGTGGATCGCGATGCTCGTGAGCGGCTTCGTGCAGCTGGCCAGGCGGAACAGGCTCGTCGGGGTGGTCGTCTCCTCGTTCGGCTCTGCCCAGGTGTACCCGCGCGCGAGGACGAGCCTGGCGCCCTGCGCGACCGCCAGCGCACCGTTGCGGATGCCGTTCTGGGTCATGTACGCCTTGACGACGTCGTCGAAGGCGCTGAGGGACGGCACTGCCTGCCCGGTCGTACGCCACTGCTTGGCCATCTTGCCTTCCGACTGCGCTCGGCCCTGCGGGCCAGCGCTTCGCGGACCCTCGGCGGACGCCAACGGTGGCCGCCGACCTCATGGGCACGGTACCGGAAGGCGGCGAATGCGCCAAGTAGGCACCGTGATTCCTCGGAGCGAGGGAACGGGAGCCGAAACTGGCCCCCGTCGCGAGCAGACAGCGGCTGCGCCTGTGGCTGAGTCCGTCCCTGGCCGCCGTGACGGCGTAGGTCAGCGAGCCAAGCGGCGCGAGATACGCGCCGGTGGAGAAGGCCATCGATCGCGTCGTCCCTGCACTGGCCTCCCAGCCGCTCGAGCGGTGCCGATTTTTATCGCTCAGGATCGAGCTGCACTAGCGCTTGGGGCTCTGCGTGATGCGTCACGACACCGTGCAGAGACGGATCGACAAGGTTTTTGCCGGGTGCGCAGAAACGAGGCGCCGGGCTGTGCCGGCGCCTCGCAAGCCGCGTCTTCATGCCTCACACCTGCACGATCATTGATTCTCACCTCCGATTGCGTGATCACTCGTTTGTGAAGCAACTGTGTTCACAACGTGGGACCTGGGCTGACGGTCAGCCGATGACAGAGACGACGTCACGACGCGCAACGCCCGCTGGGCGCGTTGAGGCCGCGTGCGGCCCAGTCGGGCACTGAAGCCACTGGGCGCCGCGTCCTTGCGCGCGAGACAGACGACCTTGTCGTCGCGCATCTCATCCGGCTCACCCACCAGGCGCCCACCGGTGAGCTGGCCACGAAAGGCCAACTGATTGAACCCGGCGCCAACGGCGGCCTCGCGCAGGTCCGAGACCGGCCAATGCCGTTGGACGTGATGTGTGGTGACGACGGGCACGACGCCCGCCACCTCCAGGCACGCTTCACAGATCGAGCCAGCATCCACGTCCGCGTCGGCCAGTCCGTACCAGCGGAAGCGGGCGCTGCCGGCGATCCTGTCGAACGTGGCAGTGAAGACCTCGCGGTAGGTCCGGAGCGAGTTCGTATCGAAGATCAGGATTCCGCCCGGCCTGAGCGCCGCCCACATGCTCGCCAGCGCGGCCTCGAGGTCAGCACGCTCGAGCAAATAGTTCATGGCGTCATCGAGACACGTGATGAGATCGAACCGCGCCATCCAGGGCAGGCGTCGCATATCGGCTACGAGTACCTCGGCCGAGCGGCCCGCCCTGGCGCGTGCGAGGGCCACCATCTCGGGCGAGATGTCGCAACCGGTGACGTGGTAGCCGCGCGTCGTCAGGGGAAGGAAGCTGCTCCCGGTACCGCACCCCACATCCAAGACCTCGCGACCATGCAGGCCTTCGGCTCGCGCCCACGCCTCGAGGCCCGCGAGCCACCCCTCGTGGTTGTAGGCGCCGGTGAACAGGTCGTAGAACGGCGCGAGCGCGTCGTAAGCGTCACGGGCGAGGGCGGCCGAGCCGCTCGAGGGCTGGTGGAGGGATGCAGGTCTGGCCACTCATCAAGACAGACCTACTGATTAGTCAAAATAGTTTCAACGTTGGGTTTTCTCATAACGAGACCTACTTTTTGCGCATCTAGACTGGCGACCGCACCCCCTCGCGCCGGGGGCATGCCCCCGAGCCCCTGCTTCGAGATGACGTCGATCGACATCACCGACTCAAAGATCGCCAAGGCGTTCGCGCATCCGCTGCGGATCCAGATCCTCGAGCTCCTGGAGGGCCGTGTAGCGAGTCCGCGCCAGATATCCGACGAGCTCGGCGCTGCGCTATCGAACACGAGCTACCACGTGCGACAGCTTGCGTCGTCAGGCCTTCTCGAGTTGGTCGATCGTCGCACCCGCCGTGGTGCCGTCGAACACTTCTACACGACCAAGTTCAGGCCGAGGATCACCGACACCGGTTGGGCCCGTTTATCGCGCGTTGCGAAGCCGGCGCTGATCCCCGGGGGCCTACACAAGGCCATGGCTCAGATGGCGATGGCGGCGGAGCAGGGTGGATTCGACCGCGACGACATCCACTACAGCAGGACCACAGAGAACCTCGACGAGGAGACGTGGGCGGCGGTCGCGCGCGAGCTTCGCGAACCGCTGAAGCGGATCGACCAGATCGTCGAGGGTGCGGCCGCGAGGATGGAGGACGACCCAGACCGCGCTGTCGTGGAATCGACGATCGTCCTCGTTCAGTACGCGAACCCTGCGGCCTCGGAGGGTCCGCGATGGCCGTCGCTCGATGAGGTCGATACGCAGCTACCGGCCCTGCACCCTGGGACTCGGAGCGCCGAGTCTCGCGCCGAGATGACGTCGTCGATCGACATCACCGACCCAAAGATCGCCAAGGCGTACGCGCATCCGCTCCGGATCCAGATCCTCGAGCTCCTGGAGGGCCGTGTAGCGAGTCCGCGCCAGATATCCGACGAGCTCGGGTCGAAGCTATCCAACACGAGCTACCACATGCGACAGCTAGCGTCATCCGGTCTCGTCGAGATGGTGGACCGGCGTACGCGCGGCGGTGCCGTCGAGCATTTCTACACGACCAAGTTCAGGCCGAGGATCACCGACACCGGTTGGGCACGCGTCCCCGATATCGCGAAGCGGGCACTGATCACAGGGGGGCTCCAAAAGGTCATGGCTCACATGGCGGTGGCGGCGGAGCAGGGTGGATTCGACCGCGACAACATCCACTACAGCAGGACGGCGAATCTCGACGAGGAGGCGTGGCGGGTTGCCGCGCACGAGCTTCGCGAGCTGCTGAAGCGGATCGACTTGATCGTCAAGGGCGCGGCCGCGCGGATGGAGGACGACCCAGACCGCGCTGTCGTGGAATCAACGATCTTTCTCGTTCAATACGCGAACCCTGCAGGTAGCCCGGAGGATCCGCGGTGGCCGCCACTCGATGAGGTTGATGAGCGGCTACCGGCCCTACGGGAGGATGCCGAGAGGTAGCCGCCTCAGGGCGAAGCTCGACCGGTCTACGCGGCAGGTACGGTCGATGGATTTACCGCATCACACTCGCCAGCATGGACGCCGAGCCGATGCGCGAGGATTGGGAGGTTGCATTTGGGTCGCTGCAGCGCCCCCGGTACGTCCAGGTCCCCGATGAGGCGCTCGAGGCTTTCCTGCGCGTGCTCACCGAGAGGGGGATTGAAACGTTCTGGATCTCCAATGACCGTTTCGTCTTTTCTGTCGTGCGGTCGGCGCGCGCACCAGGGATCAAGGAGGCTTCGGGGCAGGGACGCGGCACGGCGGAAGAGATCGTCCCGAATCATCCGGCTTGTTGGTTCCGGCCCGAGTAAGGTGCGTCCATCGACGACCGCATCCGGTATAGCGTGGTTCGAGCAAATCTAGACGCTGAGGCGTCCGCGGCGGTTTCGCGACTGCTTCGCGAAACGACGGAGCGGATCGAGCGGATCCTCGACGATGCAGCGATCCGGCTGGAGCATGATCTCGGTGGCGAAGAGGATGCCGAGACATCGACCATCATCCTCGCCCGTTACCCGCTGCCAAGACACTGACCGGCGGATGACGCCCTGCCGCGTCACCTCGGCGTCACGAGCACGAGGCCTGCGAAGCGCGCCCGACAGGATTCGAACCTGTGACCTTCGGTTCCGTAGACCGGCATCGATTCGAGCTCAGGGCGCTTTGCAGAGCGGCACGCGTCCGTGTGCGCTGCATGACTCGCTGCAACGAATTTGGCTTACGACGACGCGTGTTACGTGCTGCCGCTGCTCGTGGCGAAGGAGGGGTGGCCTAGCCCTGGCTTGAGGCTAAAACGGCATCGCCTTCACGGACGCGGCGAGCGATGGGCAAGCGCCTGTTCGCTTCCGCCAGGGCCGCCGCGGCGGTTGCGCGAACCCCGTCGTCGCGATCCTCCACGGCAGCCTGCACGAGAGCCGCGAACCCCGCTATCCCCAGAGGTTCGAGCGCCCCCAGCTCCGCTGCGGCCGCCTGTCGCACGGCCGCCCGGGGCTGCCCTCGCAACCGGCGGATCCAGAGCTCCTCTGCACGGCGTGCAAACTCGCCCATCTCGAGCAATCGCCAATTCGGGGAGTCCCAGAGCTGGCGAGCGCCGTCCAGGGCACCCTCGGCGCACTCGGCGCAATTCGCCAGATGCTCGGTGGCGTGCGCCCACGCGGGAGAATTCGCCACCCCCGCCAAGAGCGCCGCGACGTAGCGGACCTGCATGATCTCGGTGAGATGCTCGCCCGCGGCGACCACGTCCCCGAACTCTTCCTCGTGGATGCGCTCACGATCTGACATTGAAACCCCTGTTTCTGCGGGATGCCGCGCCGCGCTGTGCCACGGCGGGTGGTGGACTACGGTCGCCGTCGAAGGCGACGGTTGAAACTCTCGACGCGCTGGGGTATCCGAGGGCCGCGCGGGCCACGCGTGCTACGTGGCCGGCGCGCGCGATCACCGGTGCGACCCCCCGGCGACGCTGCCGCGTGAGCGCCGCGGCAGCAGGGAGTCGAGAATGACCGACCACTCCCGGCGCTGCTCGTCGTCGCAGGCGTGCTTCAACAGCTTCTGCCGAGCATGGTTGTAATTGCGCTGTGCGGCCGTGGCGCTCGCGGACCCGATCAAGGCCGCGAGTTCCTCGTCATCCGCGATCTTGCGGGGCACCTCCCGGACCACCGTCGCGCAAATCGCCACAAGCACCGCGCGGACCTCTCTCTGCCTCGGCGAGAACAGCTTGGTTAGCAAGGCAAGCCGCTGCTTGCCGGCGAGCACGGACTCCGCGGTCTCCACGAGTTCGCGCAGCGACTCGATGCGGCGGAGATCGCGCTCGCGCTCCTCATCCCTAACTGACGCGGGCGCGGCGACCGCACCGCCGCCCGGGCTCCCGGGCGGCGGCGGGTCGTCGAAGCCGGAGGTGAGGCCCCCGTCCTCGGCGTCGTCGTCGCCTTCGTCGCCCAGCTCGTCGTCGGGCGGCAGCGGCGACCGTCCGCGGCTGTACCGGCTGTCATTGATGGCCCGCCGGACGCAGTTGACCATGAGCCGCGTGAACCACGTCTCCACGTCCTCGGCGTAGTGATAGCTGTCGGGATCGGCCGGAACCCCGAGGTCGTAGTGCCTCAGGATCGACTCGGGCGTTGCCAGGAGCATCGCGTCGAAGGCGGCGAGCATTGCCTCCTGTGCGCCATCCTGCGCGGCCTCGCTGGCACTCTCCGAGGGGGCACCGGCGATGACGGCCAGCGCCTTCCACTCGGCCTCGGCCTTCGGATTCACCGGCGACGTACCTGCGAGCGTCCGAACACGGTCGGCCTCCTCGGTCATGTGCGTGGCGATCACCTGGGCCAGGCCGATCACGTCGAACGCGGTCACGGGCTCCGGCCGGTTCTCCTCCGTGATCTCTGCGTGGACGTTGGAGGTGACGGCCCTGCGCAGGTCACGCAGGGACAGGCCGCTTACCCGGTGCTCGCCGGGATCGACAGCCAGCCGGATCGCCTCGGCGACCGCCGTGGTGCGCATGAACCGGTCGACGGCGACCTCGCGTCCCACACCCGCCTCGAGCGCGTCGTCCAGCCGCGCGAGAGCCGCCTCGACCCGGTCGACCAGCACCTGGGGGGCGGTTACGTGGGGGATGTTCGAACGGTCGATGGCCATTTGTGGCTCCGGGCTTATTTGGTGGAGGTACCTGCTAAACCAGGCTGGAGAATTAAGCCGCATGCGAATGGGCATGTCGAGAGTCAGGAGCATTCAAAGAATTCCGTTTGTGTACGGCCGCTGAATTCGGTTCGCGCGGTCGGGGTATGGTCGAAATGGCGGCTCCGCCGCCGCGGATGTTCGAAGAGTCCCTCAAAGGCAAAGCCCACGCCCAACTGGCGTCCGCGTTCGCCCTGATGTCCGGCGGGCCCGTGCTGGATGGCCCGGAGGCGGCCGAGCACGGCCGGCTGGAGCCGGCCCGGGCGCGGCGCGGACTGAAGGCCCTCGCGGCGCGCGGCGCGGTGGTCGAGGGCGCCCCCAAGGAGGTGGGCTGGGAGCGGCCGAACCGCCGCGGCACCGACCCGAAGAGCGCGTATTGCCTCAGCAACCGATGGGGGTACGCGGTCGGCGTGGCCGCCGGCCATCGCGGCGTCGGCACGGGGTTGATCGACGCCAGGGGACGCTTCCGCGAGCACGGCAGCACGGCCCCGGAGTGCCTCGTAGACGAGGCGATCGCGGTCGGCGCGGACTACATGCAGACGCTTCAGTCGATCGCCGACCAGATCTTCCAGTGCATCAAGCTGCGGCGCGACCAGCTGCGCCAGCTCGGCCAGGACACCGCGGTCGACGTCCGAGCGATCACACTCGGGATACCGGGGCAGATAACAGGGGTCCGCGACGCCGACCCGAGTCGGCGGCGGGTAGCAACCGTCCTGCGCAACTTCGGCGGCAAGCCGGTCGCCAGCGATCTCGGGGCCATCCTCGCGCGCTACGAGGCGGAGCTGGGCTTCGACCCGCGCACGGTCCCGATCCGGCTCGAGAACGATGCCGACTGCGCCGCCGTCGGCGAGCTGCACTGGGGGAAGGGCCGGGGATGCCGCAGCCTGATCGTCGTGAAGGTGTCCGCTGGCATCGGCGCCGGGATGATCCTCGACGGCTGCCTGCACTACGGGCACGAGGCGACCGCGGGCGAGATCGGACACGATCCGGTCCACCCCGCAGTGCTCGAGCATCTGAACACCGGCCGGCCCAAGGAGCTCCTGCCGCTCGACCCCGAGAGCGAGTTCCTCGAGTGCTCGTGCCCCGTGCCCAACTCCGGTCACCTCGAGGCGTTCGCGTCGGGGACCGCGGTCACCTGCCGGACTCTCGCGCGGCGCAAGCGCGACATCGACCTCGACAGCTGGCGCGAGTCGGCCGCCGAGGTTGTCGAGGACGCCGTGCGCGGACGTGACGAGAAGGCGGTTCGCGCGATACGGGATGCCGGCTTCCTGATCGGGCGCCGGATCAACACGCTTGCCGCGGCGATCGGGCCGGAGCGGGTGCTGGTGACCGGCCCGCTGGCGGACGCGGGCGCGCTCTTCCTCGGCGCTATCCACGACGAGATCGAGGGCGGCGACTTGCCCACGACCCACGCGCCGCGCGATGTGACCCTCGGCACGGCCGGCGAGGCCGCCCGCTGGATCGGCGTGTACGGCGCCGCCCGGCTCGCCCTCGAGGAGGGCGTGTGGGGCCCCGTGCGCACGGTCGGGAGCTACCCATGGCCCGGTTACCAGGCGGCGGAAGCGCTCGTTCGGGCAGAGGCCGGCAAGCGCGCGAACAAGCGGGAGCCCGAGCCGGCGCTCGCGTAGCGGCGGAAACGCGGGCTCGATCATCGCGCCCTGCACGTCGCGGGGAGCTCTGAGGAGCGGGTCGCGACGAAGCGGATCTTGGCCTTCGTCAGGAGGTCGTGCAGTAGCGTGCGCGACTGGCGCAGGATCTCGGGGTCCCTTGTGCTGCGTGCGCCCGCGCCGATTGCGACGACGCAGGAGCCGGCCAGCGGCTCCAGCCGCGGCAGGAACTCCTCGAGCGCCTCGCGGTCGACCTCGCGCTCGCGGAAGTCGATGATCCGGCCGCTCGGGGCGCGCTCGATGTCGATGATGTCCCCGACCAGCGCGATTACCGAGGGGCCGGCGTGGCCTCGGCTGCGGAGTTCGTCGGCGATCTTCGTGAGGGCGCGCACGAACGGGCTGCCGCCGCTCGGTTTGGTCGCCTCGAGCGGGCCCAAAACCTTGTCCTGGAGGAAGCGGTCAGCAGTCTTCTTCATCTTGCGGACGTGCGGTGTCCGGTTAGGCGCCTTCGGGTTCTCCGGCTCGAGCGGCTTGAGCTCAACGGCAAGCTCGCTCTCCACGAGCCGGTTGGCAACGCCGCCACCCACCGTGCCGCAGCTCTCCGCCGCGCGCGCGGCCATCTGGTCCGCGACCGCGGGGGCCAGCTCGAGGGCGGTCTTGTGGTCGCTGCTCGTGGCGAACGGCACCAGGATGAGTCGCTCCGGCTTCCCCTTGCACACCGTCTCCTGCTCGCCGCAGCCCGCGAACGCGAACGCGGTGAGCAGGGCGACGACCGCACCGGCCGTGCTGCGGATGGCAACTCTCGTCATCTGCTCCTCCTCTACTCGCGCTCGGTCGGGGCGGTCTCGCCACGGCGCCACTTGGACCTCGTGCGGGACGGCTGGTAGCGCCAGAACGGGTCCTCCTCGCCCGCGGGCGACTCGATCGGCGGGCGCTGGTCGAGCGCGACCTGGGCCTGGGCGCCACCTCCACGGCGCCGGATCGCCCGGAGCGGCCACAGGCCGGCCGCGACCAACGCCCCGGCAACGCCTGCCGGGATACTCGGGATCAGGACCGCTGGGACCAACCCGGCGGCGAGCACCGCGATCGCCAGGCGCTTCTGCCATGCGGTGTCCTCCTCGCCCTCCGGGCGCGAGCCGTAGACGCGCACGTCGAGGCGGCTGTCGAGCGGCGGCTCCTCAGGGATCTCTTCGGCGCGCACCAGCGAATGGCCGATCCGCACCGCGGCCTTCGCGGCCTCCGTGTGCGCTTCCTCCTGCGCCAGCGCGGTCTCGGTGACCGCCACGAGCCCAGCCGCCTCGGCCTCGGCCTCGATGCCGACCTTCTTGGCGGCGAGCACGCGCCGCGGGGTCTGCTCGTACGAGGTGCGCAGGGCGTCGAGCATCTCGTCGAGCTTCGCCAGGGCGCCCTTGCGCTCCCTGAGCTCGGTGCGCTTGGCGGCCAACTTCGCCTCGATACGGTCGCGTACGCGCAGCGGCACCGTCACCGGGTGGTCAATCGGGAGCCGGACGCCGATCTCGCCCAGCACCGTCAGCACGTCGGGCTCCTGGCTGATCGCGCGGTAAGCCTTATAGCGCGTGGTCGCGTAGGCGGTGACACCCGCGATCACGATCGTGGCCATGGTCGCCGTGGTCAGGAGCTTCACGCCGTTCTCATCGTCCATCCGGATGAGATCCATGTCCGTTGCGCCGCGCGAGAGCAGCCAGGCGCAGAGCAGGACGCAGAGCAGGCCAGCCAGCCGCGTCGGGAGGTGCAGCGCCACGGCGACGTAGCCCGCCACGAGGCCAAGCCCGAGCAGGGCGGTGGACACGCCCGCCGAGATCAGGTAGCTGTCGACCGGCGTGGTCGTGGCGACCATGTCGGAGATCGGCCCCTGGAGCAGCAGGGTGGAGGTCGCGATCTCCACCGGCGCGACGATCGCAAGCATCTTCGGGCTGATCGGGAGCAGCTCGAAGACCGACCGGCGGTCCCGCTCCGCCGGCGCGGATGTCGTCGAGCGCTTCGCATCCTCGGCCTCCGCGGCGCGGCGGTGGGCCTCCAGGTCGCCGGCGGCGCGAAGAGCGTCGTCTACGTCGGCCTCGGCCTGGTCGAGGGACCCCTCGAGCGCCTCGACCTCCGCCTCGGTCTCCTCAACCGCCTCCACCAACTCCGGGCGCTTGTCCTGGAGCAGGCGTGCCGCGCGCTCCAGGTCCGCCTGGCCGCGCGCGACCTCGCCGGCCATGTCAGTCGGCGCGCCGTCGATGACCTTTAGGAGCTCAGCCGCCTCGCGCTGCGGCGGCTGGAGGACCGCGCCTCTGCGAATCCCTTTCAGGCCGTCGTAGAGCTCGTCGACGTGACCCCCATCGAAGAGGTAGTCGCCCGGGATCGGATGGAGCCGCCGCCCGGTCTCGTACGCAATCCCGCGCTGCGTCTCGGGGTCGTTGATGTGCTCGGCGGCCCTGCGCGGGGCGTCCTCGGGTAGCCCCGGAACCCGCTCGACGTCGTGCGGCGCGGGGCCCATCCCCGGGTCGCGGACGCGCTCCTGCTCCGCGGCACGAACACCGTCGGCAACGGCCTCGTGCACGTCCTCCGGCTTTCCGTTGTCCATCGCGGTGCTACCCGCGCTCTCGTTCGCTTCCATCTGATCCCTCCGGTCGCGGCCCTTCTTAAAGAGCGCGAACCGGCGGCGTTACGGAAAAGCGGTGGAGGCCGCGCGTCTGTGCTGCCGGGCCGAGCTTCGCCTCACGATGAGCACGGCGCGATCCTGCTCGCGGGCACGCACACGCGCGGGGCACGACGCTCTTGACCGTCCGGCTTGTTGCCAACGCCGTCTCCCAGTCGTTTCTGATCCCGCTGATTCAGATCGGCGCGAAGGTTGAGACGCGCCCAGGGGGCGAGATCGAGCAGATCTACACCGCCGTCCGGCCCGTCCTGCCGCGCCGCGGCCGCCGCCGGCGCTCTGAACGTGCTGTTGATGTCAGTGATCGGGCAAGCAAGCGACGAGCTCACCGCACACCGGATCACGCTCGCACGCGACGGCGCGGTGCTGGCGCTCCAGGACAAGCACGTCCAGCGTGTCGCTGGTCCGGTGAGGAGCCGCTGTCGCGCTACGGGCGCGCGCCGACCCGTCGCTGCTCCCGTGCAAGCCGTCGAGCCCGGCGGGGGCGCATCAGGACCCCAACGCCGTGGACCACGGGATCGGCTCGCGGCTCTTCGCCCGCATGCGCAGGTTGGTGCGCGGGTGAGACCGTGAACGAATGGCCGATAGGAGGGCGGAATATCGGCCGATCTGCTCCAGGCTGAACCACGGTCTTCGACGCGCGGCTCCACCCGCGTCGACCCGTCTCGGCCCGCGCTCCCTTGTGCTCGTTGCAGCGCCTATGCAGCGCAGCCCGCACTCCACAGCCGCGTTCCCCTCTAGGAAAGCGCGCCCGACAGGATTCGAACCTGTGACCTTCGGTTCCGTAGACCGACGCTCTATCCAGCTGAGCTACGGGCGCTCGGGCGCAGAGGGTAGCGGCGCGTCAGCAGTCGGGCAGGGGCCCGGCGGGCCCTAGGCCGAGCGGCGCAGCTCGGCCCGGCGCGTGCCGGCCGGCATCTCGCCGCGGCGGCTCCGCGCCGCCGAGAAGTGCCGCACCTCGCGCGCCTTCACGAGCTCGCCGCCGCAGTGCGAGCAGCGGTCGCCCGCGCTCAGGAGCTCGAGCGGGGAGGCGCTGTACGAGGTCGCAGCGCAGCGTGTGCATCGGAAGGCGTGCATCAGGATCAGTACGGATTCGCGGCGGAGTCCGATCACGACGTTACCCACGAGAGCTAAAGGTTGGGTGACGAAGATCCCGCTAGGAGCGGACTTCTTCAGAAGTTCCTACGCCCTCCCGGTGCCTGCGCGCCACCTCTTCGAAGAGGCCGTCGTCCACGAGCCGCCCCCCGGCAAACAGGAGACCGCGGGCGCACATGCGCTCCAGCTCGGCCAGGTCGTGCCCCGCCGCCACCACGATCCCGCCGCGCTCGGCGATCCGCCGGACGAGGTCGATCAGCGTCTCGCGGACCGAGGCGTCGAGCGCCTCGTGAACCTCGTCGAGCAGGAGCACGTCCGGCTCCGTCCGCTCGATCACCGCGAGCGCCAGCCGCGCCTTCATCCCGGCGGAGTAGCTCATCGACGGGCGCTCGTACGCGTCGCCCAGGCCGGCGCGCGCGCCGATCTCCTCGACGCCCGCCCGCGCCTGGGCGCGCGTCATGCCGGCGAGCACCGACAGGAGCACCGCGTTCTCGCGCCCCGTGAGCCGGGGCAGCAGCCCCGCGCTGACCGACAGCAGCGACCCCACGTAGCCGCCCACCCGCAGACGCCCCTCGTCCGGCTCGTAGACGCCCGCGAGCGTGCGCAGCAGCGTCGTCTTGCCGGCCCCGTTGGATCCCACGAGCGCGACCGTCTCCCCCGCCTCGAGCTCGAAGTCCACCCCGCGCAGCCCCCACGCCTCGCTCGTGCGTCCGCGCAGCCGCGCCAGCCCGGGCGTCATCGGCCGCCCCTGTCGGTCGAACAGGAACCGGATCCCGAGCTCGCTGGCGCTGATCGTCGCCACCTAGACCACCTTCGCGAGATGCCGCTGCTCGCGGCGGAAGAGCGGGACGAACACGGCGGCGAGCAGGGCCGCCCACGCGAGCGGCACTAGCAGCTCCCAGGCGGCGGGCGCGTGCCCGTGCAGGAGCGCGTCGCGGTAGGCCTCGAACAGCCCCGAGAGCGGGTTGATCTTCACGAGGTCGTGCGCGCTGCCGGTGATCTGCTCGATCGCGACGAGGCCGGGCGCCACGAAGAACAGCGTCCGCACGGCGCTCACGACGAAGCTGCGCAGATCCGGGATCCAGACGCCGATCAGCGCCGCCGGGTAGGCCGCCGCGGCGGCGAGCACGAGGTTGACCGCGAGCACCAGCGGCAGCCACAGGATCGCGGCCGTGGGCGCGACGGCGTAGACCGCCATCATCAGCGCCACCAGCAGCAGGCTCGCCGCGAACGCCGCGGACTCCGTGGCGACCGACGCCAGCGGGATCAGCGCGCGGCGGAAGCCCATGTTCTGGATGATCATCCGCCGCGAGTAGACCGCGTCCATCGCGTTGAGCGTGGTCATCATCAGGAGCTGGAACGGGACGACCGCGCACGCCAGGCTCAGCCCCGTCGCCCGCCCCGGCCGGTCGAGGACGACGCTCACGAGGATCAGGTACACGCCGACGAGCGCGAACGGGTCGAGCAGCCACTTGAGCAGCCGGAACGGGCCGCTCCCGTAGCGCGCGCGCAGGTCCGAGGCGCTGAGCACGGCGAGCACCTCGCGCGCGGAGGCGGGGGCGAGGCCAGGCGCGGCCATCAGGCGCTCAGCGCCCCCGCCGCGTACGCCGCCGCACCGGCCGGCACCAGCGGCAGCGCAGCGATCAGCGCGCGGCGCTCCGCGGGGTCGCGTGTGGCGAGCGCCTGGCGGGCGCAGCGGCCCACGTCCAGCACGGCTCGCCCCGCCAGCCCGGCCGGCCGGCGGTCGCCCATCGCCGCGCGCCTGCGCCCGCGCGCGTACTGGTCGGCGAGCAGCGCGCGCATCGTGGCGGGGAAGCGGTGCGCGGTCCGCACCCCGTCCCCCCACACGACCCGCACCTCCGGCCCGAAGGAGCGGTTGAAGACCGTGTCCTCGCCGATCCGCAGGTCCTCGCAGAACCGGCCATACCGATCGAACAGCGTCCGGTCGTACGACAGGCTGTAGAGCAGGCGCCGCCGGGGCGGCGTGTCCGGCAGGCGCCGGTTGTGCAGCAGGAGGAGCGACGCGCGCTCCACCCACCCCGCGCCGGGGCGGCAGACCATCGCGCTCGCCACGGCGTCGGCCCCGCCGCGATGGGCGCGCAGTCGCGCCGCGGCCCAGCCCGGCTCCGCGACGCAGTCGGCCGCCAGGAACGCCACGTAACGCGCGCCGGTCGCCGCCAGCCCGGCATTGCGCGCGGCGCCGGGGAAGACGCGCTCGGCCAGCTCCACCACCCGCACGTCGAGGCCGCGCAGCAGCGCACCGGCGTCGCCGCCGCCCGAGTTCACCACCACGACCTCGACCGGCTCGTCCTGTGCCAAGACCGACCGCACCGCGCCCGCCAGCTCCGGCTGCGCCCGCAGCGAGATGGCCACGCACGCCAGATCGGGCTCTCCGGTCACCCGGCCACCGTAGCGGCGGCCGAAAAGGGCGCATCGGCACTGTCACAGCGGGGGAGAGCGCCGCTACATTCGCCCGGGTGCTGCGCCTGAGCGCGATCGTCCCCGCCACCGACGCGCCCCAGACGCTGGCGCGCTGCCTCAGCGCGCTCGAAGCCGCGCACGACGGCCCCGACGAGTTGATCGTGGTCCTGGAGACCAATGGCGACGGCCCCGGCCCCGCCGCCGCGCGCAACCACGGCGCGCGCCAGGCGAGCGGCGACGTGCTCGTGTTCGTGGACTCCGACGTCGCCGTGCACCCCGACGCGTTCGCCCGCCTCCGCGCCCGCCTGGAGCGCGAGCCGGAGCTCGTGGCCGTGATCGGCTCCTACGACGACGCGCCCGACGCCCGCGGCACCGTCTCGCGCTTCCGCAACCTGCTCCACCACCACGTCCACCAGGAGTCCGCCGGGCCGGTGGGCAGCTTCTGGTCCGGGCTCGGAGCGATCCGGCGCGACGCGTTCATCTCCGCCGGCGGCTTCGACTCCCACAACTTCACCGTCTCCTCCATGGAGGACGTGGAGCTGGGGATGCGGCTCGCGGGCGCCGGAGCGCGCACCGAGCTCGACCCCGCCGTGCTCGGCACCCACCTGAAGGGCTGGACGCTCGCGTCGATGGTCCGCACCGACGTGACGCGCCGCGGCGCCCCCTGGGTCGCCGTGCTGCTGCGTCGCCGCCAGCTGCCGGGCGAGCTGAACCTGTCACGCCGCCACCGGGTCGCGGCCGCCGCGTGGGTGACGGCCACGGCGAGCCTCGCCGCCGGCCGGCCGGGCCCCGCGCTCGCGGCGGGCTCGGTCGCGACCGCCGCCAACGCCCGCTTCTACCGGCTGCTGGCACGCCGGCTCGGCCCCGCGCGCACGCCCGTGGGAGTCGCCCTCCACGCGCTGCACTACCTCTCGGCCACCGCGTCGGTGCCCCTCGGCGTCGCCCACTACGTGCAGGGTCGCCGGCTCGACCGGCGGGAGCAGGCGCGCGCCGCCGCCGTGCGCGAGCGGGATCGCTTCTACGCCGCCGTGCGCGAGCGCGAGCCGGTCCCGGCCTAGCTGCCCGGCAGGTACTTCATCGGGTCGACCGGCTCGCCCCACGCCTGGGTGCCGCGCCGGACCTCGAAGTGGAGGTGGATCGCCCCGGAGTTACCGGTGTTCCCCACGTAGCCGATCACCTGGCCGCGCCTCACCCTCTGCCCGGCCTTCGCCCGGAAGCTCTCGAGGTGCGCGTAACAGGTCTGGATCTCGACGTGCGCGACGCAGATGTAGTTGCCGTAGCCGTCCTCGGGACCGGCCGAGATGACGCGCCCCGCGCTCGCGGCCTTGACGGGTGTCCCTGCGGGCATCGGGATGTCGATGCCGGCGTGCGTGTGGCCGCCCCTCCCCTCGCCGAACTGGCCGGTGATCGCGCCCCGTAGCGGCCAGGCGAGCTCGTCGCTCGGGGCGGAGGTCTCACGCCTGCGGTCTGGCTCGACCTGCGCGACGGGCTTCGATACGGCGATGAAGCGCCCCTGCGCGTCGCCTGCGGAGCCGACCGAGACGCCGGCGATGCCGCCCTCGCGCTCGACGGCATCGATCGCGCCCAGCGCCACGCTCGCCCCGGCACCGGCCACCGGCACGATCGCCAGCGAGGCAAGCCACGCGGCCCATCGCCGCAGCCTTCCGGTCTTCGATCCACTGCGCGAGCCTGCGCGCCGCAAACGGTTCTCCCCTGCTCGGCCTGCGGGGTTAGCTGACGGGCTCGCGCTGTGCGCTACCGGGCGGCAGTGCCCGGATTCGCCCCCGGCCGCCGTGCCCGGCGACCACTGGTTCCCCCGCTCCGGCCCACCTGGACCGGATTCGGCAAAGGCGGCAGCATAGGAGCCGCCTAGGTCGGAAATTCCCAGCTGACCTCGAAACCAATCACCGAGGGATGCTCGACGTGCCCCAGTTTTCCCCTGCTAAGAGCCGAAAACTGGGTTCTGTAGCGGCGCAGCGCCTGCAACTTGCGTTGCACGTCCTCCCCGGAAAGACGGTGAATTTCCGGCTCTCCCGCGCCGGGCGGGAGCACCCAGCCGGCGTCGGCCACCAGGTGCGGGTCCTCGTCCTCGCCCGTCACCCAGGCCGGCCAGCCGAACTTGACGGCGTACGGCAGCTCCGCGTAGAGCCGCAGCGGCAGGCCGAGCTCGATCGCCGCGTCGCGGACCTGGAGATGGTCGGAGTGGTCGCCGATCCCGGCCGGGGCCCAGACCTCGTCGCAGCCCTCGACCGCGGCCGCGATCGCCCTCCGCAGCGCCCCGGTCTCGAGCGGCTCGATCCGGTACTGCACGTCGAGGAAGTCGAGCGCGACCGGCTCGGCCCCGGCCATCGCGAGCGCCGCGCCGTCCTCCTCGATGCGCGCCCGCATGTGCTCGAGCGAGTCCGTGGCTCCGCAGATGCGGTCCCAGCTCGTCAGGACGCCCGCCGGCGGCAGCCCCGTGCAGACGTTGACGACCCTGGCCGGCAGCGCCGAGAACGCGCTCAGCACCGCGTCGTCGAGATGGGGCGAGAGGACCGCGACGCTCATCGGCCCACCAGCCCGGCGAGCGCCCGCTCCACGACCTCCGCGCTGCGCCGCCAGTCGTGGTGCTCGACGGCGTGCTCGCGCGCGGCGGCGCCGATGCGGGCGGCGCGCCCGGGGTCGTCCGCCAGCGCACCGAGCGCGGCGAGCAGCCCCGCGACGCTGCTCGGCGCGACCACCACGTGCTCCCCGTCGCGCAGCTCGGTCCCGTGCAACGACTCCTCGAACGCCACGACCGGCAGCCCGGCCGCGAGCGACTCCAGCAGCTTGATCTTGGTGCCGCCGCCGAACTCGACGGGGCAGACCGAGAGGTCGGCCGCCGCCAGTGCCTGCGTGAAGTCCGGGATCCAGCCCGTCACGTGCAGCGACTCCTCGCGCCGCGGCTGCCCGCCGATCTTGCCGACCACCAGGAAGGTGAAGCGGTCGGTCGCCCGCGCGAGCGCGCGCACCCAGTCGAGCGCCACGCGATTGGGCGTCACGTCCGCGCCGGCGAACAGCACCACGGGCCGGCCGGCGGGCACGCCCAGCGCCTCCCGCGCCGCGGCGCGGCGGTCGGCGTCCGCCGGCACGATGCCGCGCACGTCCGCGCCGTTCGGCGCCACCACGATCCGCCCCGGGTCGGCTCCGTAGCGCTCGGCGAACCCGCGCCGGTCCGCCTCGCTCACGGCCACGATCAGGTCCGCCCGCCCCACGGCTTCGCGCTCCCGCGCCTCGATGAAGCGCAGCCACGGGCGCCTGCTCGGCCCCGCGCCGGCGGCGTCCGCCAGCGACGAATGGCGCTCGATCTCGACGTTGTGCGAGGCGAGCACGATCGGGCGCTCGCCGGCGAGCTGCGCGCACTCGCGGAACTGCCAGGGGAACTCGACGAGCGTCACGTCGCCCCACTCGAGCAGCCGTCGCAGCGGCGCGCGCCGGGTGAGCCGCAGGCCGATGCCGCTGAAGAGCGGGCTCGTGGGCCAGTCGAGCTCGCCCAGCTCGCTCACGAGGGCGGAGGCGAGGCTCGGGTTCGCGCGCTCGAAGCCGCCGTTCAGCCGCGACCGGCGAACGGCCGCCAGCCGAGGCTGGGACAGCAGCCGCACCTCGTGGTGCTCGGCGAGCCCGCGGAGGATGTTCCCGATCCGCGCCTGGGACCCACCGACGCGCGCCGCCACCACGCGCGGTGAGACGTCCACGATCCGCACCTAGCCGACGACCTCCGCCACGAGCGCGGCGAAGCGCGCCGCCATGCGCCGCTCGCAGAACTCGCCCGCACGCGCGCGGGCGCGGTCGCCCAGCTGCCGCGCGAGGTCGCCGTCCTCGAGCACGCGCACGATCGCCTCGGCCATCGCCCCGGGGTCTCCGGGCGGCACGAGCAGCCCGCTGCGGCCGTGCTCGAGCACGTCGCCGGCCCCCGGCGCGCGCGTGGCCACGACCGGGCGCCCGAGCGCCATCGCCTCGCCGAGCACGAGCGGCCCGGCCTCGGACACCGAGGCGATCACCACCACGTCGAGGGCGTCGAGCCACGGGATCGCGTCCGGCTCGTGACCGGTGAAGAGCGCCGACTCGCCGAGCCCGAGCACCGCGGCGCGCTCGCTCAGCTCGGCGCCGTAGCCGCGGTCCACGGCCATCGACTCGGCGCCGACGACCGGGAAGCGCACGTCCGGCCGCGCGCGCGCCACCCGCGCGGCGGCCTCGAGGAAGAGGCCGTGTCCCTTCACGCGGTCGAGCCGCCCGACGATGCCGGCGAGCGGGACGCCCTCGAGCCCGAGCCGCCGCCTCAGCTCCCGGCCCTCCCCGCGCCGCGCGGCCACCGCGTCGACCGGCAGTCCCGGCCGGATCGCCGTGACCTTGCGATGGGGCGTGCGGCGGCGCTGGCGCTCGGCCACGCGCTCGTTCCCGCACACCACCCTCGCCGCCGGGATCCCGCGCGCGGGCTCCTCCACGCCGTAGCTGCGCCACGGCTCACGGCGGCGGTAGAGCAACCCGCGCGGCGGCATCTCGTGCGACCACCAGATCGCGGGAACGCCCGCGGCGGCGGCGGCCGGACCGCCGAACACGTGCCCGCGCGTCTTGCTCGACAGCACGGCTCGCGCGCCGCTGCGGCGCGCCAGGCGCGTGAGCCGGCGCACGGCCGGGACGGTGTGGTCCAGCCGCAGCGGCCGCTCCGGCCGCGCGTCGATCAGCTCGTAGTCGTCGAGCCAGTCCTCCAGCGGTCCGCGCTCCAGCAGCGCTACGACCGGGTCGACCCCGAAGCTAGGCAGGTTCCGCACCAGGCTCGCGAACGCGCGCTCGGCGCCGCCCGCCCGGGCGAGTGGGCTGACCATGAGGATCCGCTCCGGCACGGCGGGCGAGTCTACGGTCGTGCGGCGGAGCGGCGGTCCTGGCGCACGCGCACGTACACCGTCGCGATCACGCCCACCCGCCGCGCGCGGACCTTCGTCATGCCGCGGTAGGTGTCGACCTTGCGGAAGCGCTCGTCGTGCTGGAGCAGCTTCGCGATCTGCACCGAGCGGTTGCGCACGAGGCTCGTCCACGGCGCGCGCCAGCCGTAGCGGCCGCGGATGATCGGCCGCACCACCACGAGCCGCCGCCCCGGCCTCACGCGCCGCAGCACCGGTTCGATCGACTTCGGCGGGCGCGCCTCGCGCATCCGGTCGAGGATGTCGCGCCAGTCGGTCACGCGCGGGTCGTGCACGCGGCCGAGTGGGTCGGCCCAGATCAGGTCGGAGACGAGGTAGTGGCGCAGCAGCGGAACCTGCTCGGGCTGCGTGGAGAGCACGACGTCGCGCGGGCGCAGCGACTTGTTGACCTCGTTCGCGACCGCCTCGGCGTTGCTCTTGAAGTACGGACTCGGGGTGACCGGGTTGTACGAGAGCGCGGCGAAGACCACGATGCCGATCGCGCCCACCACGCGCGCGCGGCCGGCGCCGAGCGCCAGCAGCAGCACGAGCGGCGCCAGGAACACCGCGAAGTAGCGCGACGCCCAGCCGGGACTGAGCAGCGCGACGACGAACGCGATCGCGATGCTCGCGACCAGCGCGAGCGCGAGGGCGACCGCCGCGCGGCGGTCCTCCGGGAGCCCGCGGCGCGCGACGAGCACCAGCCCGACGCCCGCGCTGAGCACCAGCGCGAGGATCGCGAGGTCGGTGCCGAGCAGCGCCTGCGGCACGTCCACGAGCGAGTCGAGGTTCGGCGACTGCGACCACGGCGCCCCGGTGTGCTTGGCCTGGTAGAGCAGCGACGGGATCCACGGCGCGTACAGCAGCAGCGCGCCGCCGCCCGCGAGGAGCCCGTCGCGCAGCAGCTCCCAGTCGCGCCGCCGCGCCGCCAGCGCGAGGATCCCCAGGCCGGCCCCCATGGCGAAGAACAGGCTCCAGTTGTGGCTGTAGAGCATGAGGGCGAGGAGCACCGCGAAGACGGGCACGAAGCGCCGGTCGCGCAGCGCGAAGCCGCGCACGAACGCGCCGCTCGCGAGCAGGCCGAGCATCGACACGAGCGAGTACATCCGCGTCTCGATCGCGTGCACGTCGAGGAACGGGCTGAACGCGGCGATCGCCGCCGCCGCGAGGCCCGGGCCGCGGCCCCAGACGCTCGCCGCCCAGTACCCGGCGGGGATGCTCAGCAGCGCGAACAGCAGCGAGAGCTTGTGGGTCACGATCTCGCGCGTGCCGAACAGCTCCGTCCAGACGTGCAGCAGCATGTAGTAGAGCGGCGGCGAGCCGTCCTTGCGGAGCACGCCGGGGATCTCCAGGAGCGAGTGCTTGGCGACCCCGATCGAGATCCCCTCGTCGATCCAGTACGACGCGTTGAGCGCTCGCGTGCGCTCGTAGTACGACAGCGCGGTCAGTACGGCAAGAGCAAGGAACAGGGCAACGCGGCTGCGGCCGATCGCCCCCGCCGCGCGCGCTGCGTCAGCTCGCCACTTCAACGCCCGCCGGTTCCTCGCGCACGATGACGGGCTCGCGCATGGCCGGCGTCTCGGGAGCGGCACGGTACGGCTGCTCCTCGGGGACGTCCTCCTCGTGGTAGACGCTGTCGGCGTTGACGGCCCATAGGTCGTGCGCCGCGCCGTCCATGATGTTCTCGACGGCGCGCATCGCCGTGAGCATGGAGTGGTCCGAGTTGTTGTACCGGTGCAGCCCGTTGCGCCCGACCTGCTGGAGGTTCGGGATCGTCTCTAGCCACGAGCGGATCTGCTCGACGCGCGGCGCGTAGTCGACGTCGTACATCGGGTAGGCCTTCGGGACGCGCACGGCGTAGCCGCGCTCGACCCGCGACGGGTCGACGAGACCGAGCTGCGCGAGCTCGCGCTTGGCCAGCTCGACGAGATCCTCGTCGCTCATCGTCCAGAGGTCGTCGCCCGCGAAGCAGAAGTACTCGAGCCCCACGCAGGCCTTCGACTGGTCGGGGACCATCCACGGGCTCCACGACTTGTAGTTCTGGATCCGGCCGACGCGCACGTCCGGCTCGTGGATGTAGATCCAGTTGTCCGGGAACAGGTCCTCGCCGTCGATCACGAGCGCGACGGTGAGGAAGTCGCGGTAGCGCAGGCCCTGGGCCGACGCCACGACCTCGTCCGGCGCGACCGGGTCGGTCATACCGACCGTGGCCCGCAGCGGCAGCGACGAGATCACGTGCGACGGCGTGTACGTCACGCCGCCGGCCTCGATCGTCTCCACGTTGCGGTCGTCGTCGAGCACGATGCGCGTGACGGGCGCGTTCAGCCGCACCTCGCCGCCGAGCCGCTCGATGTCGGCGGTCATCTGCTCCCACATCTGGCCCGGCCCGAAGCGCGGGTAGTGGAACTTGTCGATCAGCGACTTGACCTTGTTGCCCTTGTTGCCGAAGAACGCGGCCTTCGCGGCGGTGAAGAACGACAGGCCCTTGATCCGCTGCGCGGCCCACTCGGCGCGGATCTCGGTGGTCGGCACGCCCCACACCTTCTCGGTGTAGGACTTGAAGAAGAGCTCGAACAGGCGCTTGCCGAAGCGGTTCGAGACCCACTGCTCGAAGTTCTCCTCGCGCCCGTTCGGCTTGATCGTGGCCCACGTGTATGAGAGCCCGGCGCGGATCACCTCGACGGGGCCGAGCTTCTTGATCACGTCGGTCCCGTTCAGCGGATAGTCGAGGTACTTGCGGTTCCAGTAGATGCGCGACATGCGCGGGCGCAGGAGGAACTCTTCGCGCATGATCTCGTGCCAGAGGGCGTCCACCTCCTTGGCCTTCGTGAAGAAGCGGTGGCCGCCCAGGTCGAAGCGGTAGCCGTCGCGAACCACGGTCTTGGCGATGCCGCCGACCTGGTCCTCGGCCTCGAGCACCACGACCGGCTGGCCGCGCTTGGAGAGGAGGTAGCCGGCGGTGAGGCCCGCCGGGCCGCCGCCGAGGATCACGACGGGGTCGTCGAAGCGCGGGTCTCTGCGCGGGTTTTCCGTGGTGGTCGTCATGCGAGCGGGAACGGGAGCCCCTCCTGAGCAGGCGAACTACCGCTACCCGGGTGCGGTGGTGGACAAAACGCCCGCCGGCCGCCCCAGACAGCGCCGGTTCACTGAGAGGAGCGTGCGAGGTTATCGCGCGCAGCGGCATCTGCCAGGGTGTTGGTCCCGCATGCCGCCGCCGCGCTCGCCCTCCGGCCGCGTCCGCCGCGCCACGTCCCACCGACTCGGCCTGGCCCGCGACCTCGCACTCGACGCGGCCGACCGCCTCCGTGGCCGCGACCAGCTCGTGCCGCCGCGGCGCCTCCTGACCGGCGACTACAGCGAGTACGAACGGATCGGGGAGGAGTTCCGCGGCTACCTCGTGGAGCTCGCCGGGCTGCGCCCCGACGGCGCCGTGCTCGACGTGGGCTGCGGCCCCGGGCGGATGGCGGTGCCGCTGACTCGCTACCTCGGCGAGCGCGGCCGCTACGAGGGCTTCGACGTGGTCGGGAGCGAGGTGCGCTGGTGCCAGCGGCACATCACGCCGCGGCACCCGGGCTTCCGCTTCCAGGTCGTCGACGTGCACAACCCCCGCTACAACCCGCGCGGCGCGACTCCGGCGGCCGAGCTGCGCTTCCCGTACGAGGACGGGAGCTTCGACGTGGTGCTGCTGGCGTCGGTCTTCACCCACATGCTGGCGCCCGAGGTGGAGCGCTACCTGGGCGAGGTCGCGCGCGTGCTGCGCCCGGGCGGCCGCGCGCTCGTCACGTACTTCCTGCTGAACGAGGACTCCGAGGGCCGCATCGCGGCGGGGACGAGCCACTTCGGCTTCCGCGGGCGCGCGCACGCGCCCGCGCGCGTGGAGGAGCCCGGCGACCCCGAGGCGGCGGTCGCCTACCCGGAGGAGTGGGTGCGCGAGCGGCACAGGCGGACCGGGATCCCGGTCGCCTCGGTGCACCACGGCTACTGGTGCGGGCGCGACGAGTACCTGACCTGGCAGGACGTGGTGGTCGCGGAGCGCTAGGCGCTCAAACAGGCTTGACTGCGCAGGCCCTACCGGGGAGGATCGGCCTTCGCGGCATCCGGTCCCGCCGCAAGCGATCCAAGGAGGGCTGCCATGAGCGCGCGAGCGGAGACCAAGCGGGGCCTGCTGCTCCAGGCGACGAGCAACGGGGTCACGGAGCTCGATGCCGTGGTCACCCGGCTCCCGTGGGGAGACGGCTTCGACTTCAGGAAGGGGATCGACGCCGTCACCGGGTCCCTGATGCCCTCCGCGATCGAGCCGGCCACGCCGGTGGAGCGGACCGTGAAGAACTCCGCCGAGGCGTTCCGCTTCATCCAGAGCGAGAGCGAGCTCGACACCGAGGTCGAGACCTCAGCCTCCGGCAAGTACAACATCGGCGGGGTCGCGCTCAGCGCGTCGGCGCAGTACCTCCAGAAGATCAAGTACTCCGAGCTGTCGATGACGCTGATCGCCTCGTACAAGTCCGAGTTCGAGGGCTACGACGAGCTTCAGAGCCCGCAGCTCACCGCCCAGGCGAAGGGCCTGATCGGCGACCACGCGAAGTTCCGCAAGCAGTACGGCGACTACTTCGTCCACGGCGGCAAGCGCGGGTCGAACTTCTACGCGGTCTACGTCCTTCAGTCGACGACGACCAAGAGCATGCAGGAGTTCAAGGCGACCGTCGGCGCCTCGACACCCGACGTGTTCAGCGCCGAGGGCAGCGCGCGGTTCATGAAGGCCGCCTCGGACCACAACGTCAAGATCTCGGTCGACGTCTACATGAACGGCTACACCGGCAAGTCGCCGGGCGGCCCGTGGACCCCGGACAAGGTCATCGAGGCGCTCGAGTGGTTCAAGCAGCACGAGACCGGCGACCACGTCCAGGCGGAGCTGGCTCACTACAGCTCGCTGGATCCGAGCTACCCGCGCACGGTGGACATCGAGCCCGAGATCTTCGTCGCGCTGCGCAAGCTCTACACCACGGTGTTCAACGTCCGCGCGCTGTACGGGTCGTGCCCGACGAGGTACCAGAAGCAGTTCACGAACTCGTACAACGACCTCACCAACGGCGTGATGGCGAGCCAGTCGCGGCTCGCAACCGACGCGAACCTGCGCGCGGACTACCAGCAGAAGGCCGAGACCCTGCAGATGGGGCTCAACCAGGTGTTCGACCGCATGGACTTCTACTTCAAGGTGCGCGACGCGGTCGGCACCGAGCCGGGTCAGGGCAGCTCCATCGACGACAGCGGGCGGCAGTCGTACCTGTACGGGTACGCGAGCTACACGAGGAGCTCCGCGGTCACGATCAACGCCGACCGGCAGAGCTACGCCGAGGACTGGCACATCGGCTGGCGCGAGCACACCTTCGAGTGGGAGCACCAGGACCGGCTGATCGTCGGCTGGGAGGTCGTGTCGAACTGGCACGACGGGACCAACGGATCGTGGAAGAAGGAGAGCGACACGATCCTCCTGCGCCACCGCGCGCAGGTCTACGTCACGTCGCTGTACGACCGCGGCTGCAACTGGACCCTGAACGTCTTCTGGGTGGAGGCGAAGGACTACGACTTCGGGTAGGCGAGGTCACTCGCAGTAGATCCCGTCGCCGTCCCCGTCGCGCTTGCCACACCAGTTCGTGGTCGATGGCCCGCTGCCGCCGGCATCCGACGATCCGCCGCCGTCCGACGATCCGCCGCCGCCGGATTCCTCTCCGCCGGAGGAATACGAACCGCCACCGCCCGAGTTGGCCTCGCACCCTTCGCCGTCCCGGTCACGGTCCAGGCCGTGCGGGTCGTCGCCGCTCACCGAGATCGGGCCGTCGAGATCGGAGCAGTCGAGATCCGGCGGTCCGGGCGGTACGCACGGGTCGTAGGAGGGATGGCAGGCCTCCTCGCCGCCGGCGGCGGTTGGCTGCGACTCGACCGCGTCTCTCCGCTCGCGCTTCTCGCGGGCTCGTCGCTCACGGCGCTCTCTGCGCGCTCGGCGCTCACGGCGCTTCGCCCGGGCCTTCTTGACGCGCCGCGCCTCGGCCGCGCTGTCGTCCGCGCCTCGATCGCTACCGGTGCCCTCCGCCGAAGTCGCCTGCGCGGCGGCGGCCACCTCTGACTCCTCCGCCACGTCCTTCGGTCCGATCGGTAGCGCGGCAATCGCCACGACCACCGCCGCGGCCGCCCAGCCGGTCGCGCGGAAGCGGCGTACCGAGGCCGTCTTGACGGCGTGGTCGGTCGATGCCGCAGAGGCGGCGAACCAGACGAGGAGCCCGGCGACGACGAGCGTCGTGACCGTGAGTACGTAGCCGAGGACGACGCCGCTGTAGTGCTTGCCGACCCAGCCATCCGGCTTGTCGCTCAACTCACTCGGGCTCGGCGTCAACCCGAGGAAGTGGCCAACCGCCGACAGGAGCCAGATGACGGCGGCTATCGCGAGCAGGATGAGGATGAGCGCGCCGAGGCCTCCCCCTCCGTCCTTCTTGCTCCCCGAGCTACTCATGGCGCGCTCCACGTGCGCGCCGCGAACCGATGCGAGTCATCCCGAATCCCCCCTGCCTGCGAACAACGAGTCCGGTTACGACCCTGTGGGCGAACGCGCCATTTGTCAAGACACGAATCAGGGTGCGATCGGAGGCCCTTAAAAGCCCGGCAACGGGGCGTCCTCCGTTCGCGCGCCCCTCGCCACGCGGTCGACGTCATCCGGCCACCGCGTGTGGCGGTCGTAGACAGCACCGTCGAGCTTCGCATCCGTCAGGTTCGCATCCGTCAGGTCCGTCCCACGGAGATCCGATCCGCTGAGATCCGCTCCCTGGAGATCGGCCCCCATGAGGTGAAGCGACGACAGGTTCAGGTGGGGCTTGACGTCTTGCTCGTACACCAGGGTCCGCCTGCCGAGGACCTTGAGCACGGCCCGTACGCCCGGCGTCGGCTGCGGTGCCGTATCGCGCAACTCGGCAGCACCGCTCTTCGGGGCGTGATCACGCAGGTACGTGATCAGCACCTCGACCACGTGGTGGTGATCCTCCTTGGACTCCCTCGCGACGCGCTCGAGCGCGTATATCCCGCCGAGACGCACTGCATCGGCGTCGTGCCCGAGCTGTTCGATCGCCTTGGTGAGGCGGTCGGTCCGCTGACCGACCCGGTTCAGCCGGTACGTGCGGGCCGCCAGGACAGCTGTGACCGCGGTGAACGTTCCGGCCAGCAGGCCCAGACTGACGGTGCGGATGCCCTGCCTAGCGTCACGCCGCTCCTTCGCGTCGAGACCGTCCGTCTCCGCGAACCAGTCGGGAGCCCACTCGAGCACGAGAATGAACGCGGCTGCACCGCCCACGGCGACGGCGCCGTAGCCAAGCCACCGCTTCCACCCCGACATCGCTCGTGAGCCTACGCATTGCCCCCGTCGTCACCGGGTACGACGGAGACGTGCGGCGGGCGCTGATCGCATGCGTGGCCCTGGTGGCGCTAGCGCTGCTGCCCGGCGCGGCGGCGGCCAAGGACGTCAACCGGCCGCTCGTGCTCGTGCACGGCCACGAGGCCGACAGCGGGGTCAAGTGCAACAAGACGTGGAAGGACCTGATGGCCCACTACCGCTGGTACGGCTACAGGGGGTCGTTCCACCCGGTCCAGTACTACCGCGGCGACACGGCCTGCACCGACTACTTCGGAGCCGGCAACTCGCCCGAGATCATGAACGCGACCAGCTCCACGAAGATCCAGAGCGTGGCCAAGGCGTTCGCCTGGTACGTCTACGACCGGTTCAACCGGAAGGGGGTCCCGGTCAACATCGTGGCCCACTCGATGGGCGGGCTGGTCGTGCGCTACGCGATCGACCAGGTGCAGCGCAAGAAGCCCGGCTGGCCGCCCTACTTCGTCGCGCCGAGCGTGGTCACGTTCGGCACGCCGCACGACGGGATCTGGCTGGGACCGAGCTTCGCCGGCTGCAGGTTCTCGGGCGACAGCCCCCAGTGCCGCCAGATGGACAGGTCGTCGTCCTTCATCGAGTATCTGCGCGACCACGCGCGCAACCCGCAGGGCGGCTACGGCACCTGGTGGTCGGTCGCGGGGTCGCATGCCGACGACACCGTCGACGAGGGGTCCGCGGTGGCCATGTCGGTCCAGTACAAGATGCGCTGGGGCGAGGACCTGAGCATCGAGCACTCCGACTTCATGCACGAGAAGGTCGGCGGCGACTTCACGGCCGACGCCCACTGCTGGAGCACGGCCTCCGGCGCCTCCTACCGGAACATGCCCGAGGGACACTGCTACTGGCCGATCCAGTGGTCCTACGTGATCCTGTCCGAGTACGGCTACTGATCAGCGCCCGGCGCGGCGCCAGCGCGACCAGTTGCCGGCTCCGTCGCGGACCCGCACCAGGACCTTCGAGCTCGCCGCCGTGAAGGTCGCGGAGTTGCGGTAGCGCAGGATCGGGCCCGGCTTGCGCCCGTTCGCCGCGATCTGCATCCGCTTGACGCCGGAGACCGCGTCGCGGCCCCTGATCCGCAGGCGGTAGGTCCGCTTCGCGCGCGCCGTGACCTCGGCCAGGATCACGCGCGGCCGCGTCTCGTCCAGGACGATGTCGTCCTGGTAGGTCTCCCGCGCGCCGTCGATGCCCGCGAAGCGCGCGTAGATCGTCCGCGGCAGCCGCCCGGAGCCGGCCGGGTCGATCCGCCAGCGCAGCTCGGGCTCGACGGGGAACGAGCCGGCGCCGCCGAAGCCGCCGTCGTTCGAGAGCAGCACGCTCGTGGCGAACGCCGGCCAGACGACCCGCACGGTCACGTCGCGGTCGTTCGTGAAGCGCGCGCCGCCGTCGATCGAGACGCCCGCGGGGCCGGCCGGCGGCGCCTGCCGCACGGACACCGCGGCGGACGCGGTCGCCGCGTTGCCGGCCGCGTCCGTGACGCGCACCGCCGGGCGGATCTCGCGCCGCGACGGGTAGCTGGTCGCGGTGCTCGCCGAGGCCCCGGTGTCGCGATCGAAGGCGCCATCGCCGTCGAGGTCCCACTCGTAGCGGACGATCGTGCCGCCCGGGTCTGCGGAGCCCGACGCGTCGAGCGAAACCGGGTCGCCGGTGAGCGCGGGGTTGGGCGACGCGCGCAGCGAGGCCGAGGGCGCGCTCGTGTCCACGGTGAACGTCCTCGCGGCCGAGGAGCGGGTCCGGCCGCTCGCGTCCACGGCATCGACGTGCCACGTGTGCGCACCGTCGGGAAGGGGAGCGGCCGGTGTGAGCTGCGTCGCGGCGGTCTCGAACCGGTCGCCGTCGACGAAGACGGCGTAGTGATCGGCGCCGCTCGCCGCCCCCCACGCGAAGGCCGGGGTCGCGTCGCTCGTCGCGACGCCGCCGGCCGGGTCGAGCAGCGAGAACGCCCCGGGCGGCGGTGCCTCGACGGTCCACGCCTGGGAGGCGGGCTCCGGATCGACCGCCCCGTCCGGCGCTACCGACCTGACCAGCAGGACGTGCGGCCCGTCGGCGAGGCTCGGGAGCGTGGTGGTGGGATCGCACGCCGTCCAGCCGCCGCCGTCGAGCCGGCACTGGAAGGTCGCGCCGGCGACCGTCGAGGAGAACTCGAACGTGGGCGTGGGGTCGGGGTCGGTGCCCTCGGGCCCGGAGTCGATCGAGGTCTGCGATCCGCCGATCGGCTCGTCGCCCAGCTGCAGGCGGCGCAGCGAGCCCCCGACGATCGAGTACCACCGCCCGCCGGCCGGGATGACGTGGTTCATGTACCCGCGCCCGTCGCGGCGGTCGTCCACGGTCGGCCCGATGGCGACGGGGGCCTCGCCCGGCCGCGCCAGGAACGACGTCACGTTGTGCCAGCCCTCGTCGTAGGTTCCGTAGACGACCTCGCCGGTGCTGCTCAGCCCCGCGATCTCGTAACCGCCCGCCGGACTGACCGGCGTCTCGACGCCCGCGGGGCTGCGCGTCCAGACCCGCTCCACCGAGGGCTCGCCGCGCGTGAACGCCACCCAGCCGCCGTTGACCCGGTAGTCGGAGTCGGGCACGGGCTCCTTGGCGGCGAACGAACTGGTGAACTCGTCGAGCGTGAACGGCCCGTTCGGCCCCGTCCCGCGCAGGCTCCCGCGCGGCGGGTCGCAGCACGTCCACGTCCTCCACACGACGTTGGTCCCGTCGGTGCGCGGGTAGGCCGGATAGCCGCTGACGCTCGGGTCGAGCGGCGCGTCCATCCGCTCCGTGACGCCGGCCCGGTAGCGGTAGATCCCGTCGAAGCGCCACATGGCCACGTCACCATTGGCCGCTACGTCACTCCCGCGGAGGGCCTGCCACACGAAGTCGTGGCTGCCGCTGGAGGAGGCATTGGGCGCGATCTTGGCGGTCGTGCCGGCGTTCAGGTCACGCCGGTAGAGATCGGCCTGGTCCTGCCAGATCGCGAAGCTGCCGGCCACCTCGAGGCTGAGCACGCGCGCAGGCCCGAGCCGTATGAGCGATCCGTCGCGCCACTCGTACACGGCGCCGGTGTTCGAGGGCGGCTCGGCCAGGGCGACGACCGCGCCGTGCGGGCTGAGGAAGCCGCCGTACGGCACCATGCCGGCGGCCAGCGGGATCGTCGTGGTCGTCTCGGTCGCGCGGTCCTCCACGGCGAGCCCGCCGTCCGCCTGCTCGAACAGGACGCGCTCGGAATCGACGTCGAGGATCTGCCCCGGGAAGCTGTCGATCTCGGTCCAGTCGGGCGCGGCCCCTGCGGGCGCCGCGGCCAGGGCTCCGATCCAGAGCAGGGTCGCTACGAGCAGACCGACCTGCACGGAACGAACCCCCATGAACCGAGTCTAAGCCTCGCCAGCCCGCGCTGTGGGAGAATTTTCCGCGGACGCATTGGGGGATCCGTGAACTCGAGAGTCGTAGCCGCCGCGATCGCCGCCGCCCTGGCCGCCGCCGGCTGCGGGGGTGGAGCCGGCGGGCCGGAGGACTCCGTCAGTGCCGCGGACGCCGCGGTCCGGGAGCGGGTCGACGCCGCCGAGGAGCGCCTGCGCACCGCCCCGAACGACCGGGCGGCCCTCGTGCAGCTCGTCCGCGCGCACTACAGCCTGGCCGCCGCGGACACGGCATCCGACACGGGTGCGTTCGGAGAGGAGGGCAAGCGCGAGCTGGAGGCGGCGTCGCGCGCCTGGAAGCGCTACCTCGCAACAGCTCCCGAACGACCGTCCGCGGCCGTCGCCGACCTGATGACGACGGCCTATGGCCCGCTCGGCCTCGACCAGCCCGCGAACGCCGTCGAGTCGGCCGAGATCGGAGCGCTGGCCCGCAACGACGTCGCCTCGTACCTCCTGCTCGTGCAGTACGCCACGCGGGCCGGCCAGCGACGCAAGGCCGATCTCGCGGCCGAGAAGGCGCTCGAGCTCGCACCACCCGAGGGCCGGGACGAGATCAGAGCGCTGATCGAGCAGGCGAAGGCCGCCGGCGCTGAGCGGCTCGGGCCGCTCTAGCAGCTCCCACCGCCCGCGCGATAGTGCGCGCAGACGCGGCCGGCACTCAGCGCCGACGGGTAGACGGCGAGCTCGTCGACGTCGCCCTTGAACCCACCGTTGCCGCCGTTCGCGCCGACGGTGAACGCGCTGAGGTTCAGCGCCTCGCCCCCGGTCGTCTCGCCCACCTTCTCGCCGTCGAGATATGTGATCGACCGGCCGGCGGCCATCGTCAGCACCACGTGGTGCCACTGGCCCCAGTCGAAGCTGTCGAAGATCATCTCGCCGGTGGCGCCGGGCCGAGAGCCGTAGGTCGATCCCCAGTCCCTGCCGTCGTGCCGGTTGTACACGCGCATGCGCCCGCGGACGTCTGGCGAGTTGGACGTGAGGAACTCGGTGAAGTCCGGCGTGGTCAGGTCCGGCTTGACCCACATCTCGACGGTCGCGCCGGCCTCGGTCGACACCGGGCTGGCGAGGTTCACGGTCGCGCGCTGCGAACCGCTGACGCCCACGGCGGTGTCGCCGTCACCGACCGCTCCCGTACGGCCATGGGTCGGCGCCGAGGTCCAGGCGGTGGTGGTGGCCCCGCGGCCCGCGGAATCCGCCGGCGCGCCCGACGCCTCGCCCAGGCGCAGCCACGCGGACGGCTCGTCCGCACGCACGGCCATGGCGTAGCGCGGCTCGATCCGGACGAAGACCGGGTCCGCCCCGACGCTCAGGTTGAACGTGGTCCCCTCGCCCAGCGACGTGAAGCTCGTCTGGCTGTGCGGGCGCTCCGTGCTGACCCGCGCGCGGTCGCCGAGCGTGAGCGTGACGGGCACGTCCGCGGGGAAGGCGTCGCCCTCGTCCTCGGAGTAGAGGAGCATCGCCCAGAAGCAGCGGTCCTGCGCGGGATACTGCTGCACGCGCGGGTCGTTGCAGTCGTAGCTGCGGTCGTTGTAGACCGGCAGCTTGTTCCAGAGGACGAGATCGACCGAGCCGTCGCGGCGCGAGAGAAGCACCTTCTGGAGCGTCGAGGGCGCGCCGCTGAGCGAGTAGCTCAGCCGGGCGGGCCCGCCGTCGTGCGTCGCACTGCTGCTCGTGAGCTCGAACAGCTCCTTCAGCGAGTCGTACGCCTGCTTCGGCCGGGCGGTCCAGGTCGGCTGCGCGGACTGGGCCGGGTCGCCCTCGGTGGCGACGATCCCGAAGTGCATTTCGAGGTCGTCCTTCGCCGGGTTCGGCTTGAGGTCGAGCAGCTGGTAGATGTAGGTGCGCGGGACGCCGAGCGCGAAGGCGGTCAGGACGGTGCGCATCAGGTAGATCGACTGCGCCCGCTCGGAGACGCCGTAGTGCCACCAGTTGCCGCCGTTGATCGCCGTGTGGTAGCCGGTCTCGGAGATGACCGGCTTGCGGTTGCCGAACTTGCTCGCGTAGATCGCGACCTGCGAGGCCAGCACGTCCTCCGGCTGGCGGCCGCCCGCGTACGGGTGCCCCGTCGGGGCGTCCATGAAGGTGCTGGCGCCGGGCTTCGCCGCGTAGGTGTCACGCCCCGAGTCGCTCAGGAAGCTGGGGCCGTAGAACGGCATGCTCGCGAACTGCGAGTCGGAGTTGGCCCAGGTGTAGGTCTGCGCCTGGAAGGTGAACAGCTTGTCCGCCCAGAGCGGATCCTGGCTCGCCGTGCCGTCGAACTCGTTGGGGCCCTCGAGGGCCTCGGTCGTGCCGCCGAGCCGGTTCGGGTCGGTGAGGATGTCGCGCACCTGATCGACGCGCTCCGGATCGCCCCACTGCGAACCCGGGCGGCCGGTGATCCACATCTTCTTGAGGCCCGCGGCGGCGAGGTCGCGCACGTTCGCGTACTCCTGCGAGCTGCGGCCCATCCGGATGCCGCCGCGCAGGTGCTTGACGCCGAGGTCGAGCAGGAGCTGCTTGACCAGCGGGTGGTTGGCGTAGAGCGTGTCGGGATAGAAGTCGGCCGCGTTGATGCCGATCGAGTCGGCGAACGCCGAAGAGGTGCCGGTTACCGGCGTGGGCGCCGGGCTGGCGCTGGCCGCGGCCGGCGCGGCCGCCGGCAGCGCGCAGGCGATTGCCGTCGCGATGACCACCCGTGCCCTACCCACCATGATCGCCCCCTTGCCGCTCCCGCCACCACGGCGGGGCCCCTGCGGCTGCGCGGCAAGTTAGCGCGAAACGAGGGCCGGCGCGCCACCCGTTCGGGCGGCGCCTCCGGTCACTCCTCCGGAGAGCTCGGCCCCGTCGATGCGAGGTTGAAGTGCGCTTGGAGCGTGTCGAGCGAGAGGTCGACGTTGTAGACCGCCACCTCGTCGATGACGCCGTTGAAGAAGTAGAGCGGGTCCGTCTCGTTCGCGCCCGCGCCTATGCGGAGCTCGTTCGCCGTGTTCGGCTGGTAGGGCACGTCCCCCGAGAGGGGCGTGAAGCCCTCGCCCGGATCGACGTACAGCTTGAGCGTCGTCCCGTCGTAGGTCATCGCCACGTAGTGCTGGCCGCGCGTCACGTCCGGCCCGGTCACGCGCTGCCAGTCGCCCGCGGTGCCGTCCCCGACCCAGGCCTCCCACTTGTTCAGGTCGTTCGCGTACAGGATGTACCCGAAGTGCTGCCCGTCCGCGTCGATGTTGCGCGAGGAGACGACCGCGCGGAACTCGTTGTCGCCGCCGGCGACGGTGACGAACGCCTCGACGGTGAACTTGAACGGGTTGAGCGAGTCGTCGTTGCGCGGCACGCTCACGTAGCCCGTGGACCCGTCGAACAGCGCGGCGGTGTCGGTGTCGCCAGTCAGTAGGCCCGGCTGCCCGAGCGTCACTCCCCCGACGTACGTCCCGTCGTTGCTCCCCTTGCTGTCGGCCGCCGTAGTCGCTCCGGCGGCCTCGCCGAGGCGCCAGTAGCTGACGCTGTACTGGTTGCCCGTGACGGCGTCCTCGTACGTCTCGCCGACGCCGTACCCGCTGCTGTCGAGGAAGCACCCGACGAAGGCGAACAGCATCACGAACGAGGCGAGGATCACCGGTGCGGCCAGCAGGACCCATTCGGACATTACGGCTCCTTTCGCGCCCCCTGCGGATCGCGCAGGGGATCGAGGATCGAACGCGCGCAGCCGTACGCGGCCAGCGCGAAGACGAAGATGGCCCCGCGGAACGGCGGGGCGGTCGCGATCGCCACGGCGCCCGCGAGCAGAGCCACGGCCGTCGCCAGCTCGAGGAGCTGCACCGGGTAGCGGCGCTCCCAGCGCCCGGCGTGGTCGGGCAGGTGGAGGGCGAGGCGACCCTCGTTCGGCCGGCCGGCGCAGCACCCGTTCAGCAGGCAGCCGACGCGGGTGAAGACCATCCCCACGATCATCGTGAACGTTGCCGCGTCCCAGAACGTGGCGAACGGCAGACCGAGCGCCGCCAGCACGGCCGGCGAGAGCGCCACCGCGAGCACGAGCCCGCCCACGAGGGCGGCGCCGCCGTCCCCGCGGCGCCAGATCCGCGCCGGGTCGCGACGGAACACGCTCCAGTGGGTGAGCACGAACCAGAGCCGGGAGCCGACCAGGGCCGGCACGATCAGGATCAGGATGCCGGCGAACGCGCGGTCGGGGTCGATGGGCATGGTCGTGGCCGCTCCGTAGCCGGCGTAGACGCCGCAGAGCAGCCCGAGGTAGAGCAGCGCGGGATAGCTGTGGACGTGCACGCCGTGCCAGCTGAAGAGGACGCGGCGCACGATCAGACGACCGAGCCGAGCGCGACGGCGACGCCGGCCACGATCGCCACGTCCGCGAGGTTGAAGGCCGGCCACCAGCCGAGCGCGATGAAGTCGATCACCGCGCCGCGGCCCAGCCGGTCGAGCAGGTTGCCGGTGGCGCCGCCGAGCGCGACGGCCAGGCCGGCGCCCGCGAGGTCGTGCGAGGGCGACGCGGTGCCGGCGGCGAGCGCGAGCAGCGTGCACGCGAGCGTCACGGTCCAGAGCGCGAGCAGAGCCGGTACCGGCGGTGCGCCACCGAACCACCAGCCGCCGTTGGCCGCGAGCCTGAACACGCCCCACTGCCTGGCGCCGGCCGCCGCGGGTGAGAGGTACCGGACCGCGAGGGTCTTGGCCGCCTGATCGAGAAGCACGACCGCACCGCCGGCTACGAGCACCGAGCTCGCCACGGGGCGGACCCTAACCGCTGAAGAACCGTCCTGCAATCACCCGTCGGGTGCGACGTCCTTGACGTACAGCGCGTATCCGTTGCGCCGGGCCCTCCGCAGCCGGAAGCCGTAGCCCTCGAGCGCCAGGCGGGCAAGCGCGTGGCCGGTCCCGGTGTGGGCGACCACCTGCCGGAACCCGCGTTCCTCGATGTCCGCCTCGGTGTGCCGGCCCAGTGTCGTCGCCACGCCGCGATGGCGAGCCTGCCAGGCGATCGCGATCGTGCCGATGTAATACGCGCCGCGCGGGGGGCGCGGGCTCGCCAGGACGATCCGCGGCAGGGCGGCCACGAGCAGCGGCCAGCGGCGGGGGCTCAGATGGCGGAGGCTCTTCCGCAGGAGCGCGCGATGCAGCCGGTAGCGGTCGCGGACGGGAAAACCGATCAGCACCCCGCCGATGGCGCCGTCGACCTCGGCCACCAGCGCGTGCTCGAAGCTGGCGGAGTGGCCGGGGAGCGACCACATCAGACCGACGATGCGGCGGGCGCGCTCGGCGGATCCGGCCAGCCGGGTGTAGGCCGGCGCCGCCGCGATGAACACCAGCTCCGCCGCGGCGGTGTCGTCGGGCCGGGCCGGGCGAACCTCGACCCCCGGTGCACCCATTCCGGGGATATTTGAATGCTGCATCGCCCCGTAGCATCGCGCCCTCGGGACGACTCGGAGGGAGGAGAGACATGGCCGAGTGCAAGTGCGACGACTGGATGGCGGTCCACGACCACATGCCGCCCGGGCCGGCGACGCTGCGAGTGACCGCGAGCTGCACGTGCCCGCCGGGCCGGACGCTGGAGCTGCGCCGGAAGGAACCGCAGGGGATCAACCCGCGCGACCTGCTGCTCGAGCTGGTCGAGATCGAGCAGGAGGGCGGCGGCTACGGCGGAGGCGGGAGCGACGAGACCGCCGACCTCGAGTACCGCGAGGACACCGACGTCGAGTACGACACCGTCTCGATCCTTCCGGACGGCCC
>DASVVS010000013.1:0-32087 GCA_036386455.1 Thermoleophilaceae bacterium | reverse complement strand
GAACGAGTGGGCCTACGCCCACTCCTACCCGAGCTCGACCGCCAGGGCGAAGAGCCTGAGATCCTTCCTGCGCTACTACAACCGCCGCAGACCGCACAGCTCGCTCGGCGACCGGCCGCCGATCAGCCGCGTTCACAACGTCCGTGGGCAGGACAGCTAGCCGGGCGGCGGCTTGCTCGCCCTCCGCCCACCGGGCGGCGGCTTGCCCGCCCTCCGCTAGCCGCCGGGCGGTGGCGGGGGCGGCGGGGGTGGTGGAGGCGGCGGCGGCCCGCCCTGTGGCGGCTGCCCGCCGTGCTGCTGCCCCGGCGGCGTCCCCGGCGACGGCCCCACGTACTGCGGCGGCGGCACGTGGCTGTAGCCGAAGCCGGGTCCGGGCTGCGCGAGCGCCGGCACGATCCGGTCGATCGGCTGCCCCGCCGCCTCGGCCTTGACGGTGTAGGTGTTCGCGGCCATGTCGCCGAGCCGGCGGTTGCCCTTCGTGGTGAGCGTGAGGATGAAGCCCACCAGGTTCGGGATGAAGTAGGGAAAGCCGTCGACGACCCAGACGATCTGGCGTAGGAGCGCGCGGCCGATGCCCGGGTGCTCGCCCTGGCGGTTCACGAGCCTGATGCGCGTGAGAGCGCGGCCGGGCGAGGTGCCGCGGAGGCCGGGGACGACGACGAAGATCACGAACCAGGCCAGCAGGCTCAAGAGCCCCCACGCCGCGCGCTTGCCGCCGGAGTCCTCGTGGAAGCCGTAGCGAGTGTCGCCGATCACGAAGCCGCCGCCGGTGGTCGAGTCGGCGTCGAGCCGGTCGGTGAAGACGATCCACAGCAGCGCGACGACGAGCCACCAGACGAGCGCGTCGATCAGGTAGGCGCCGACGCGGCGGCCGACGACGTTGGTGGGCTGGTCGGTCATCGCGCGGCGACTATACGCGCGCGGCTGGACGGGTCGGGGCCGCTACGGGCCGCGGCCGCCGGAGGGCGGTGTCGAGCCCGGTGGGGCCGCTCCGCCGGAGCCCGAGTCGCGGCCCGGCGGCGTGGTGTTGCCGCCGCCTCCGCCGCCCGAGCCGCCGCCTCCGGAGCCATCGCCGCCGCCCGAGCCGCCTCCGCCCGAGCCGCCGGACGGGGGCGCCGTGCCGCCGCCGGGGGGCGGTGTCGTGCCGCCCGGGGTCCCGCCGCCGCCGGAGGGCGCGCCGCCGCCCGAGCCGCCGTCCGCGGCGTCTGTGTCGGTCTCGTCGGTGTCGGTCCGCTCCGAGGGGAGCGGCGTGTCCTCGACCGGCGGGGCCGCCGGCGACGGGAGCGTCTCGGTGCTGCCCCCGTCGTCGTCGCCGCCGGACGCGACCGCGACGATCAGGATGAGGACGAGCAGCGCGCCGCCGATGGCGACCGCGCGCCGGCGCCAGTAGACCGCCTGCATGTCGCCCCGATCCACGGGCCGAACGTACCACGGTTACGCGCCGGGGCGAGAGGGCGGGGAGCCGCGGGCGCGGGCGGAGCCGCGCGGGTGGGGAGCGGCGGGCGGAGCCGCGGGCGCGGGCGGAGCCGTGCGGCGGAGTGGGACTAGCCCGGCGACTGCCGCCCGGGGGCCTGGCCCGGCGCCTGCTGCCTCGGCACCTGCTGCCCCGGAGGCGGCGCCTGCCCGGACGGCGGCGCCTGCCCGGGCCCGCCCGGCGGCTGGCCCGCGGCCTCGCCCTGCTCGGGCGCCGGCGCCTGCGGCGCCACGGCCGGCGGCGTCGGCGGCCGCGAGGGCGGCTTCGGCCGCCGCGCGAGCAGGCGCTTGGTCGCTCGCCCGGCCTGACCGTCCGCCGGCAGGCCGTGCTCGCGCTGGAACTCCGACACCGCATACGCCGTGAGCTGGTCGAACGTCCCGGTCCGCGGCACACCGAGCAGCCGCTGCAGCTCGCGCACGTCGCTGCCCTTCATCCCGAGCGTCAGGTCGCGCCTTCCCAGCCTCCTGAGCTGGCGCACGTAGCGCTTGCGCGGATCCACGTGCACCACCATCCCGCGCTCGTCGGGCTCGTCGACCACGCCGGCGCCCAGCGGCCGCCGCGACTCTAGCCGCGCGAACACGAGGATCCGCTGGCTGGCGGAGTAGAGCGGGTGGCACGCGCTCAGCACGAGCCGCTGGTACGACACCCGCTGGAAGACGCCGGCGGCCTCCGGCGAGACGATCCGCCTCCCCTGCACCCGGTAGGTGAAGCGCCCGTAGGGCATCGTCACCACGATCCGGTCGCCCGCCTCGAGCCTGTCCACGTGCCGGAACGGCGCGCCGTAGGACGTGCGGTGCCCCGCGATCCCCACGGTCCCGTGCTGCCCCGGCATGACGGTCCCGAGGTAGTGCCCCGGCGCCTTGCGCAGGCTCGGCTCCGAGGTCCCGTTGACGACCACCGCGTTCAGGCCGACGCGGTCGATCTCGAGGCGCCCGACCGCGTCGCCCTCCTTCGTCCCGCGAGCCAGCTTGCCCGCGAGCAGGTCGAGCCGCCGGTCGAGACGCTGCCCGGCGTCGCCGATGCTCGCCAGCTCGCGCCGCTCACGCTCGTCCACCGGCAGCGCCGCGCGCTCGCGCCTCTCGAGCTCGCGCTCGAGCGTGCCCTGCGCGCGGCTCTGGAGGAACGCGGAGACCGGCTCCTGCCACGAAACGGTCACGACCGCCTCGGCGACCATCAGAAAGCCGAGCACGAAGAGGAAGGTCGAGATCCGCCGGCGGAGCACGGGGCCGATCCTAGGGCGGGCCGGGGAGGCGGGGCCGGGCGGCGGCGGAGGCGCGGTGCGCGGCGGCGGTCGCTCCCGCCGCCGCGCGTGCCGCTACGTCGGTGCTAGCCGACCTGCGGCGCGGCCGGGCCGCCGCGGCGCATGCGCAGCACGGCGCCGGTGCCCATCAGCGCGACGCCTCCGGCGAGCAGCCACCAGACCTCGAAGCCGGTCCGCGCCAGGCGGACCCGCCGGCCCACGAGCCGCTCGCACGCCTTGCCGCGCAGCGTCTCGCCCTGCTTGTTCTGGACCCGGCCGGCATCGCAGTCGGCCTGCGTGACGGTCTGGGTCTGGGCCATGGCCGGGCTGGCCGTGGCCACGATCGCGATCGCCGTGACCAGCGCGACCAGCGCTGCCACACCCCGAGCGCGGCGGCGTACGAGCGTCATCCGGTTCCCTCTTCTCTGTTGGTCGACGATGAAGACGCCAGCGACCCTACTCCCCGGCGTGGTCGGCTACCGCAGCCCGCGCAGGATCCGCCGGGCCACTCCGCGGATCGTCTCGGTTCCGTACTCGTGCGACGGGTTGTCGACGGTCAGCACCGCGAGCGACGCGCGCCGGTCGGGACTCTCGAGCAGCGCCGCCTGGTTCACGAGGTGGCGGTCGCCCAGCGGCCGCCAGCCGCCCTTGAAGAAGACCCGCCAGCCGTCGGGCACCGCCGGCGGCACGCCCCAGCGCTGCTCGCGGACGATCGCGGCGAGCAGGCTGCGCGCGTAGGAGCGGTGCCGCTGCGTCACGAGCGAGTCGATCCGCGCGAAGAAGCGCGCCTGGTCGGCCGCCGTGACGAGCGTGTCGCCCCAGCGCTCCTTGAGCGCGAAGCGCGTCATGCCGGCGCGCCTGGCGACACCGCGGACGGGGCCCGGCCCGGTGATGGCGAGCACGCGCGTGGCCGCGTCGTTGTCCGACCGGATGATCATCGGCTTGAGCAACGCGCGGTCGCCACGCGTCAGCGCGCGGTCGGGTATGCGGTTCAGGTAGGCGACGAGGAACATCGCCTTCACGAGGCTGGCCGAGCGGTACTGCACGTCACCGCGCAGCCCGCGCAGCGTGCCGGTGTCGTCCACCACGGCGAACGCGACGTGCCCGGCCCGGTCGCGCAGGTACGCCCGCGCCTCGGCGACGCGCTTCGCCCAGGGATGCTCGTAGGCCGCGGCGTCCGCCTCGGCGCGCTCTCGCGGGTCGAAGAGGAGCGGCGTCTCCTCGCGCGCCTGCGGCGCCGAGCCGTTGAGGTCCACGAACTTGGGCGCGTCGAGATCCGGCAGCGGGGCGCGCTCGGCGGGCCGGAACAGCGGCGGCGCGGCGTCCGGATCCGGCGGCGCGGGCAGCGGGCTCTGGGCGAGCGCGACCGGGGTGCCCGCCGCGGCGGCGGCTGCCGCGAGCGCGAGAAGCGTGCGCCTCACACGACCATTATGTCCCGCGGGCCCTACGGGAACGGGATCGGCGGGATCAGCGGGGGGTTCTCCGGAGGAGGCGGCGGCTCGCCGGGCGGATCGGCCCCAGGCTGAGCCCCCGCCAGCGCGACCGGCCCGCCGGGCGCCGCGATCTGCCGCTTCTTGACCGCGCCGCGGGCCCACTTCACGAGCGGCGCGTAGGTGGCCCGCCGGCCGCCGTCGCTCATCACGAGACCGAAGTCGAACGCCGCTCCCGGGTAGCTCGGCGGCGGTGCCGCCAGCCCGTAGTGGAGCATCTGCTTCACGCGCGGGTTCCTCTGCGCGATCGCGAACGCCTTCGGCAGGTACTTGGCCCGCTTCGCCTCGGGGATCGTCGCCCGCGGCCCGGCGGCGAAGTAGCCGAACTCGGTCAGGTACACGAACGGCGCGCGGCGCTTGGACGGACCCCACATCGCCTTCGCGCGCGCGGCCTTGTCGAGCGCCTTCGTGAGCCGCGACAGGGTCCCGATCGTCACGTTGTCGGCGCCGCGGTACTTGTAGTCGGGGGCATTGCGGAAGTCGTACGGGTGGTGCGCGTAGCCGTCGGTCCGCAGCATCGCGCGGGTGCCCTCGGGCATCCCCGCGAGGCACTTCTTGTCGACCTTGTACCTCGAGGTCAGGCAGAGCGTCCGGCGCAGGAAGGTGAGGGGCGCCATCGCGCGCGTGCCGTGGTACGGCGCGGTCTCTCCGAACATCACGGCGGCGCCTGGGTCGGCGGACTTGATCGCGCCGTAGCCGGCCACGTACAGGGCGCGGTAGAGCCTGGGCGCCTCCGCGCTGGGCCGCAGCCAGCCGTCGTGGTTGGGCTCGTTCCAGATCGAGTAGCGGTCCACGCGCCCCTTGAACCGCGTCGCCGCCGCGCGGGCGAAGGCGGCGAACTGAGCCGGGTCGGGACGCGTCATCCCGAGCTCCTTGTCGCCGGTGGCGAAGCGCGGCGCCGGCCCGGCGAGGTCGAGCTGCACGCGAATCCCGGCGCGCGCGGCGGCGTCGATCAGCTCCTCGTAGATGGCCCAGTAGTAGGTCGGCTGCGCCGGCGGGTCGGCCAGGTCGCGCTGCTTGCCCATCACGCCGGCCCAGTTCACGAACACGCGCATCCGCGTGACCCCTAGCTCGCGGGCGTCCTGCAGGCCGCGGTCGCGGTCGTAGTAGTGGCGCGCCAGGTAGACCGGGTCGTCGGAGATCGCGACCTCCATTCCCTTCGCCGCCTGGGCGGTCGCGGGGGCAAGCGACGCCGTCAGCGCCGCGCACACCGCGGCGATCAGAGTCTTGACGGCCCCCGCACGCACAGGCGCAGAGGCTAGCCATGCCCGCCGCTACCCTGCGCCAGGTGATCGACGTCGAGCACTCGGAGCTGCCGACCGGCCTGCCGCTCGTGCGTCTCGAGGTGCCGGGCGCCCGCTCGGTGACCGCCCTCGTCGCCTTCGACGCCGGCGCCCGCACCGAGCGCGCCGACGAGAACGGCATGGCGCACTTCCTCGAGCACCTCGTCTTCAAGGGCGGCGAGTCGTTCCCGACCTACCGCGACGTGAACGAGACGGCGGAGCGGCTGGGCGCCCAGCTCAACGCCTACACCTCGCACGACATCGTCGCCTTCCACATCACCTGCCGCTCCGAGGCGGTGATGCCCGCGCTCGACCTGCTGACGGACTTCGTCGGCCGCGCCCGGATCGACGCCGAGGAGCTCGACCGCGAGCGCGGCGTCGTGATCCAGGAGATCGCGCGGGCGAACGACGTGCCCTCCACCGTCGCGGACCACCTGATCGACGAGGCCACCTACGGCGAGCACCCGCTCGGCCGCACGGTGCTCGGGCCGGAGGAGCACCTGCGCACCTTCTCGCGCGACGGCATCGTGGCCTTCCGGGAGCGGCAGTGGTCGCCCGCCCGCGGCGGCGCCTTCCTCGCCGGCGACCTCTCGCACCTCGACACGGAGCGCGCCGCCGAGCTGCTCGGCCGCTTCCCCGATCGCAACGGCACGCCGGACGCCGACCCGGCGCCCCGGTTCGAGCGGCGCGTGAGGGTCGAGCGGCGCGACACCCAGCAGTCGCACCTGCGCCTGCACTGGCGGCCCGACCTCGATCCCACCGACATCAGCCAGCGTGCCGCGCTCGCCGTCTACTCGACGCTGCTCGGCGGCTCGATGGGCTCGCGCCTGTTCGACGAGATCCGCGAGCAGCGCGGGCTCTGCTACGCGATCCGCTCGTACGGCAGCTCGCACGCGGACGTCGCGCGCCTGGACGTCTCGTCCGGTCTCGACTCCACGAAGTGCACCGAGGCCTACGCCCGCATCTGCGAGATCGTGGCCGAGCTGGCCCAGGACGGGCCGCACGAGGGCGAGGTCGAGCGCGCCCGCTCGTACACCGCCGGATCGACCGTGCTCGCGCTGGAGAACACCCGCGCGGTGGCCAGCCGCGCCGCCTCGCAGAAGGTCACGTTCGGCGAGATCGGCTCGCCCGACGAGCTGATCGCCGCCCTCGACGCCGTCACCGACGACGACGTGCGCGAGGTCGCCCGCAAGGTCGGCGGCGACCCGGTCGTGGCCTGCGTCGGCCCGCACGACGCGGACGACTTCGAGTAGCGCGGCACGCGGCCGGAGGGCCTGTGAAGACTTTCAGCCCCTATAGGGGCAGTAACCCTTCACAGGGCCCCTCCCCGGCCGCCGTCTGCCGTGTGGGGGCGCGGACTCAGTCCTCGACCGGCTCGATCGCGACGCCCGCCGCCGTGACTCGCACGCTGCGCCGCCCGGCCAGCAGCGCCAGCAGCTCTTCGCCGACGAGGTCGCGGCGCCAGCCGCGCAGAGTCCGCACGTCGGGCTCGTCGCGGCGCACACGCGCCGACACCACGATCTCGGTGAGGTCCGCGCGCGAGGCCACCAGCTCGTACGCGAGACCCGCCTCCCCCACCCGCTGGCGCACGACCGACTCGCACAGGGCGATACGGGCGGCGTCGCTCGGATCCGGCTCGGGCCGGCTGCTCTCCTCGACGGCCGGCGGCTCGATCTCGCGGCCCTCGCTGATCACCTCGAGGATCGCGGCGCCGCGACGGCGCCCGAGGTCCGGGCGCACGCCGCGGATCGCGCTGAGCGCGTCGACCGACTCCGGCTGGCGGCGGGCGACCTCCACCAGCGCCACGTCCGAGAGGATCGACCCCACCGGCCTGTCCTCGCTGGCCGCGGTGCGCTCGCGCCAGTCGGCCAGCGCGTAGGCGACGGAGCGCTGGCGCGTCCGCAGGCGGTTCACGCGCGGCAGCCGGCGATAGGCCTCGTCGGCGTCGCGCTCGTCGTCGATCCCCTCGAGCCGGCGGCATTCCTCGCGCGCCCACTCGAGCCGGCCGGACTCCTCCAGCCGCTCCTGGAGGGTGTCGCTCAGCGCGAGCAGGTCCTCCACGTCGCTGCGGGCGTACTCGAGCTGCTCGCGCGTGAGCGGGCGGCGGTCCCAGCGCGTGAAGCCCGCGCTCTTGGAGAGCTGGATCCCGGACACGCGCGCGAGCAGGTTGCCGTAGCCGGCCTGCGCGCTGAAGCCGGCGAAGCCGGCCGCGACCTGGGTGTCGAAGACGTTGGTGGGCCCGACGCCCCACGCGCGCCGCAGGATCGGCACGTCCTGGCCACCGGCGTGGAAGACGACCTCCACCGCCGGATCGGCGAGCACCTCGGCCAGCGGCTCGTGGTCGAACCCCTCGATCGGGTCGAGCACCTCGATCTCGGGCTCGCCCGCGGACTCGCGCGGCGCCACCGCCACCTGGACCAGGCACAGAAGAGGCCGGTAGCGGCCCTCCGAGACGAACTCGGTGTCGATCGCGATCCGCCCGTGCTCGCGCGCCCGCTCCGCGATCTCGGCCGGAGTCAGGCCGGGGCCGGCCTTCTGCGAGGCCTGCGAAGCGTTCGGGCTGGTGCCGGGTTTCACTCTCGATGAACCGTTTCCACTGGATGCTCCGGCTAGCCTCAGGAGCGATGCGCAGGGTATCCGTGATCGCGGCCCTCGCGGTCGTAGGTGCCCTCGTGCTCGCCTCACCGGGCGCCATGGCCGCCACGCCGCGCGTGCCGTACTCCTTCGTGGGAACCGTCATCGACGGCGCGGTGTTCGAACCGTACGTGGACCTCCAGGCCGAGGCGGACCAGATGGTCGGGGCGGGGGTCGGCTCCGTGCGCGTGAAGGTGCACTGGGGGCTCGCCCAGCCGTACGAGAGGTGGAGCGACGTGCCGCCCGACCAGATGACGCGCTTCAAGCACGACGAGGGCGGCGTGCCGACCGACTACGCCGACACCGACCGCGCGGTCGCCGCCGCCGTGGCCCGGAGGATGACCGTGCTGCCGATCGTGTTGATCGCCCCGAACTGGGCCGCGCGCCACCCCGGCGACGACGCGTCGCCGCCGAAGGACACCACGGCGTACTCCCGCTTCACGGCCGCCCTCGCCCGCCGCTACGGGCCCGACGGGACGTTCTGGAAGGAGAACCCGGCGCTGCCGAAGCGGCCGCTCCGCCACTGGCAGATCTGGAACGAGCCGAGCCTCGACGTGTACTGGCGCGACCGGCCGTGGGAGCGCGACTACGTGGCCCTCGTGCGCGCCGCCCGCAGGCGGATCAAGCAGGTGGATCCCGGCGCGCGGATCGTGCTCGCCGGCCTCCCCAACAAGAGCTGGCCCGAGCTGGAGAAGATCTACAAGCAGAAGGCGCGCAACCTCTTCGACGTGGTCGCGATCCACCCGTTCACCGCGCAGGTCAGCGGCGTGCTGGCGATCCTGCGCCACAACCGCGACGTGATGCGCCGCTACGGCGACCGCAAGAAGCCCCTCTGGGTGACCGAGCTGAGCTGGACGTCGGCGCGCGGCAAGGCGGCATGGACCTACGGCAACGAGACCACCGAGCGCGGCCAGGCGAAGAAGCTGGGCGACGCCTACAGGATGCTGGCGGCGCGGCGCTCGGAGTTGAAGCTGCAGCGCGCCTATTGGTACACGTGGATGTCGCTGGATTCGCATCCGAACTACCCGTTCGACTACGCGGGGCTGTCGCGGCTCGAGACCGACGCCAGCATCACGCGCAAGCCCGCGTTCCTCGAGCTCAAGAAGGTCGCTCTGCCCCTCCAGGGCTGCAGGACGAAGAGCGGCGTGGCCGACCGCTGCGGCTCCTGAGCGCGGCGCGGCGGATACTCGGTCTCCGGCGGCTGCCGCCGCGCGTGGCCCTCTTCTACTTCCGGGCGCGCCGCGCCGCCGCGCGCGAGGGCGACGAGTGGTCGCTCGGATCGGCCACCAAGCCCGAGTCGCTCGCGCTGCTGCTGCGCCTGGCGCGCGGGCGGCGGCAGGTGGTGGAGATCGGCACCGGCACGGCCTGGACCACGGCCGCCCTGGCACTGGCCGACCCGGCCCGGCGGGTCGTCTCGTACGACCCGATCGTGCGCCCCGAGCGGGAGCGCTACCTCGACCTCTCCGGCGCGCGCGCGCGGATCGAGCTGCGCGAGGCCGGCGGCGAGGGCGGGCCGGCGCCGGGCGACCCCGCCCCGGACTTCGTGTTCGTGGACGGATCGCACGAGCGCGAGCTCACGATCGCCACCTTCGGGGCCTGGCGCGAGGCGCTGGCTCCGGGCGGCGCCATCGCGTTCCACGACTACGGAAACGAGCTATATCCGGGGGTCACGGAGGCGATCCGCGAGCTCGGCCTGGAGGGCCGGGTGGAGCGCGACGTGTTCGTCTGGAGGGCGTCCTAGCGCCGCTATCGTCTTCGGTGTGATCGTCACCGTCACACCACATGCCGCCGAGAAGGTCCGGGAGTTCCGCCAGAAGGTCGAGGATCCGGACGCCCAGGCCATGTGGGTCCGGATCACCGGCGTCCACCGCGGCGAGTTCACCTACGACCTCGCGCTGCGGCCGCTCGACGCCGCCGGTCCCGACGACGAGGTGGAGCACGCCGACGGGCTGCCGGTGGTGATCGCGGGCTCCGACGCCGAGAACCTGCGCGGCGCGACCATCGACTGGTCCGACGACCTCATGAGCGGCGGCCTGACCGTGTCGAACCCGAACCGCCCGCAGGTCGTGACCGCCACGCCCGGGAACGGGGAGCTGGCCGGCGACGTGGAGACGCGCGTGGCGCAGGTCATCGACCGCCGCATCAACCCCGCGATCGCGCAGCACGGCGGCCGCGCGATGCTCGACCGCGTGGACGGCGAGATCGCCTACGTCCGGCTCGGCGGCGGCTGCCAGGGCTGCGGCATGGCGACCGTCACGCTCGACCAGGGCATCGAGTCCGCCATCCTCGAGTCGGTCCCCGAGATCCGCCAGGTCGTGGACGTGACCGACCACACCGCCGGCGAGAACCCCTTCTACCAGCCGGCCTAGACCTCGGCCGGGGGTTGCCGCGCGGGCAGGCGCCCGCCGGTGGCGAGCCAGGAGCCCAGCAGGATCAGCGCCATGCCCACGATCGCACCGGTGCCGAGGCTCTCGTCGAGGATCGCCACGCCCAGCGCCACCGCCACCACCGGCGCCACGTAGGTGATCACCGACGCCCGGGCCGGGCCGGCCTCCGCGATCAGCACCCGGAACGCGAGGAAGGCGAGCGCCGTCGAGAACAGCGCCAGCACGCCGATCGAGGCCAGTGCGTCGCCGGAGGGAACCTCGCCCGGCCACCCGAGCGCGGCCGCCGGGGTGAGCAGCAGGCCGGCCAGGCCCAGCCCCGCGCCCATCGACGCGCGCGCGTCGAGCTCCATCAGCCGGTGCTTCACCAGCATCCCGCCGCACGCGTAGCCGAGGGCGGCCACGAGGATCGCCAGGGCGCCGAGCAGCTCGGCGCTGCGGCCCGCGACGTCGATGCCCACGAGCGCCACCACCCCGGCGAAGCCGATCCCGAGGCCCGCCAGGCGCGCGCCGCCCACGCGCTCGTCCGGGTCGAAGCGCAGCGCCAGCAGCGCGACGAAGAGCGGCACCGCCGCGATCAGGATCGCGGCGAGCGACGACGAGACGTGCTGCTCGCCGGCCGCGATCAGCGGGAACGGCAGCGCGATCTCGACCGCGGCGAACAGGGCCAGCCAGCGCCAGCGGCCGCGCAGCGAGCCGAGCGTGCCCGCTCGCCAGGCGAGCCCGAGCAGCAGCAGCGCCGCGATCACCACCCGAGCCCAGGACAGGAACGCGGGCGAGACGCCGTCCTCCACCGCCACCTTGATGAACAGGTACGGCATGCCCCAGAGGACCGAGACCGCGGCGAACGCCGCCCACCCGCGCCCGCTCAAGCGGTGGTGAGGCGGTCCACGCGGGTGTCCGCGACCGGACCGCCCTCGGCGCGAATCACGTGCAGAGCGGCGTTGACGAGCGCGAGATGCGTGAACGCGTGCGGGAAGTTGCCCAGGTGGCGGCCGGTGTCCGGATCGATGTGCTCGGCGTAGAGCCCGAGCGGGCTGGCGAGCGCGAGCAGGCGCTCGCACAGCTCCCGCGCGCGCGCGACCTCGCCGATCTCGGCCAGTGCCGAAGCGAGCCAGAACGAGCAGACGGTGAACGTCTCGCCCTCCACCGCGAAGTCCTCCTCCTCGGGCCGCTGGCGCAGCACGAGGCCGTCCTCGACCAGCTCCTCGCCGATCGCGAGCACCGTGCGCCGCACGCGCTCGTCGTCCCCCGGGAGGAAGCGCACGAGCGGCATCAGGAGCAGCGAGGCGTCGAGCGCGTCGGTGTCGTAGTGCTGGGTGAACGTGCCGCGCTTCGACAGCCCGTTGGCGATCACGTCCTCGCGGATCTCCTCCGCGCACGCGTCCCACCGCTTGGCGAGGTCGTGCTCGTCGCGCAGCTCGGCGAGCCGCGCGCCGCGCTCGGCCGCGACCCAGCACATGACCTTGGACGACGTGTAGTGGCGCGGCTCGCCGCGCGTGGCCCAGATGCCGCGGTCGGGTTCCTTCCACGAGTCCACCGCCAGCCCCACGAGGTCCTGCACGATCGGCCAGATGCGCTCCGGCAGCTTGTCGCGGCTGCGCGCGTGTAGGTAGGCCGCGTCGAGCATCGCGCCCCAGACGTCGTGCTGCTGGCTGCGGTGCGCCGCGTTGCCGACCCGCACGGGGCGCGATCCCTCGTAGCCCGAGAGGTGGTCGACCGTGCGCTCCTCAAGGTCGCGCCGGCCGTCGACGGCGACGATGCTCTGCAGATCCTTGCCGTCCTCCGCCAGCTCGGCGAGGAAGTAGAAGAAGTCGTCGGCCTCCCAGTCGAAGCCCAGGCTGTACGAGCCCCAGAGGGCGAAGGCGGCGTCGCGCATGAAGCTGTAGCGGTAGTCGTAGTTGCGCTCGCCGCCCGACACGCGCGGCAGCGAGGTGGTGGCCGCGGAGCAGATCGCGCCGGTGGGCGCGTAGGTGAGGCCGCGGAGGGTGAGCGCGCTGCGTTCGAGCTGGGCCCGCCACGGGTGGTCGGGGAACTCGCCGCGGGCGAGCCACTCGCGCCAGTACGTGTTCGTCTGGTCCATGAGGCGGAATGCCTCGTGGTAGCTCTTCGGGCCGCCGTGCTCGGACCACGAGAGCGCGACGTAGGCCACGTCGCCCTTTCGCAGCGTGGTGCGGGCGCTGGCGCGCGAGCCCTCGAAGCCCACGCGCATGTCCGTGTCGAGGTGCAGGTGGGGGTCGTCCTTGCCGCCGGTGGCGGACGCCTCCGAGTAGGCGGACCCCGTGTACTCCCACTTCGCCGTGGTGGCGCCGTAGTCGAACGCCGGCTCGCACTCGAGCTGGAGCTCGACTATGCCCTGCGCGCAGCGGGCCGTCCGCACGAGCACGTGGTCGGCCTCCCAGTCGCTCGGGGGACGGTGCTGGCGGTGGGCGCGCTCCTCCACGTGGTGCCAGGGCCCGACCGTGAGCGCGTCGCGCACCATCAGCCAGCCGGTGCGGGTCTTCCAGGTGGTCTCGAGCACCACGCCGCCGGGCAGGTAGCGCCGCGCGGCGGGCACCTGGACGTCGGTCGGGCCGAGCCTGAAGCGGCCGGCGTCGCGGTCGAGGATCGGGCCGAAGACGGCGGGCGAGTCGAACTGCGGCAGGCAGAGCCACTCGACGTTCCCGCTCGGCGCCACGAGGGCGGCCACCTCACCGTCGGAGAGGAACCCGTAGTCGCCGATCGGCGGGAACGAGCTGCGTGCGTGGAGGGCCTGGTTCTGGATGCGCGGGAGCCTACCCGCGCGCGCGTACGGCTAGCGCTTCCAGAACGACGTCTGCTTGCGCGCGCCCGCCCAGTTGAGCTCCACATGGACGTGGTCGCGGTGCGCGGTCGTGTCGTCGATCCGCTTCGGCTTTCCGTCGCGGTCGTAGCACGGCGAGTAGGGGCGCATGCCGTCGTTCCCGCTCCACCAGGAGCGGCAGTTCCAGATCAGGCCCTGGACGCCCATGCGGCGCGCCAGCGCGTGGCGGTTGCCCGCCCGGTCCGTCGCCAGGAGCAGGTTGATCAGCCGCGCGGCCTCCTTCTTGTCGGCCCGGCGGTGCACGTCCAGGTGCCAGTCGATCGCACGCCCCTCGGCGTGCAGGCTCGCGCTGTCCTTGCCCCAGCGCTCGCAGCGCTGGATGCCCCAGAAGCTGCCGCCGGCGTTCTGCTGGAGCCAGGCCTTGAGAGCGAGCGTGCCAACCGGGATCTTCGAGCGGCACGTGGTCGCGCGGTCGTAGCGGTAGGGATCGATCGCCGTGGACGCGAGGGCGTCGGCGGGGTTGCCCGCGGCGGGCGCCGTCGCGGGGACGGCGAGCGCGAGCAGCAGGAGCGCGGGCAGCAGGAGACGGCGGGCCATGGTGTTCCTATCGGCAAGGACGGCGCGGCCCTTGCCACCGTTATGGGGTACGCCGCTCAGGTGCAGCCCGCGGACCGAACCGAGGCTATTTTCGCTTTATTGAGATAATCTTCTCAGATATGCGAACGAAGCCTCCGGACCTTCTCCCCCTGTTCCGGTCGGAGATGCAGGTCGGTCTGCTGGCGCTCCTGCTCCTGCAGCCTGAGCGGACCTGGACATTGCAGGAGCTCACCGAAACGCTCTCGGCACCTCAGGCCTCGGTCCATCGCGAGCTGAAGCGCGCGGAGTCCGCGGGAATCATCGTCCGTGACGACGGCGCGCGACCTCATCGCTTCAGCGCCGCCGCCGACGAGCCCCTCTACGGACCGCTCGCCGAGCTGCTGCGTCGCTCCGTCGGTGTTGAGGAGCAGCTCCGTGCGGTCCTCGAACGGCCTGATGTCGTGGCCGCTGCGATCTACGGCTCATGGGCCGGCGGGAGTCGCCGACCCGGCAGTGACATCGACCTCGTCGTCGTCGGCGACGCGGACCTGCGAGAGCTGCGCCGCCGCACACGCGCCGTCGGCAAGAGCGTCGGCCGAACCATCGACCTGACGATCCTCGCCACCGACGAGTTCCAGCGCTTGCTCACGGACCGGTCGAGCTTCGCGCGCCGTCTGCTCGACGGTCCTACCAAACCGCTCGTCGGGGACCTGGCTAGCATCGCGCGGCGGTGACCGAGGCTCGTGTCCAGAGGATCTACGAGGATCGGGTCACCGCTCGGGAGTTCCTCGAACAAGCCGAGGTGTTCATGCGCGACGCGCGCAAGGCAGGCCTCGACGCAATCTCCCAGGCCGTCCTTCTCCACAACGCGACGGTCTGCGCGTGCGACGCGATCCTCCAGGCCGCGGGACTGCGCGTAACGGCTGGCGATCGCTCGCATACCTTGCGGATCGAGACCGCACTCGATCAGGTCGACGACGACACCGACGACCTTCTCGACCGGCTGGACGCATCGCGCGAGCTGCGAAATGAGGCTTCATACCGGGCTGGGTTCGTGGCGCGGGCGAGCGTCGCGGAATCACACGATGCGACGTCGGAGCTCATCACGCTGGCCCGCGCCGTAATCGAGGCCTGACGAGGGATGTCGGGCCCCGAAGCTCGTACTCGCTAGCTCTGCGCACCCGCGGGGAGGTCCAGCAGGGCGGCCATCAGCGCCAGCGACACCTCGGCGCGCTGGCGGATCGACTCGGTCAGGACGTACTCGTCCGGGTTGTGGGCCTGCCCGCCGCGCGGGCCGAGGCCGTCGAGCGTGACCGGCACGCGCTGGGAGACGTGGCTCGCGTCGCTGGCGCCGCCGCGCTCGACCGGGATCACCGGGCGGCCGAGGCAGCGCTCGGTGTGCTCGAGCAGGTCGCGGGTGCTCTCGCGCGAGTCCATGCCGGGCCAGAGCCGCACCACCTCGGCCTCGAGGCGCGCCCCGCCCACCTCGGCCGGCACCGCCTCGACCACGCGGCGGAAGGCGTCGGCGCTGTCGGCGCGCATGTCGCAGAACAGCTCGCCGCTCGCGGGCACCACGTTGAAGGCGTCGCCGCTGCGCATGATCGTCGGCACGGCGCTCAGGCGGTCGGGGCCGGCCGGCGCGTGGCACGCCGCCACCGCCTGCGCGGCCGCGGCCAGCGCGAGCAGGGCGTTGCGGCCGCGGTCGGGAGCCGACCCGGAGTGCGACGAGAGCCCGTGAGCGACCACCTTGAGCGTGCTGGCGGCCTTGCGCCGCACGATCAGCCCCTCCTCGCCGTTCGGGCCGTGCTGGCCGGCCTCGAAGCACAGGCAGGCGTCGAAGCCCTCGAAGCGGTGCGCGTGGTCGAGCCCGCCCACGCGCCACTCCTCGTCGTTCACGAGCAGCAGCGCGATCTCCGCGTAGGCGTCCGGCACCGAGGCGAGCACCTCGAGCAGGGCGAGCGACAGCGCCACCCCGCCCTTCATGTCGACCGTGCCGGACCCGGTGATGCGATCTCCGTCGCGCTCGATCGGGCGGTGGTTCTCGTGGGCGACCACCGTGTCCACGTGGCCGATCAGCACGATCCGCTTGGAGCCGGTCCCGTGCAGGCGCGCGATCAGGTCGTCGGCGTAGCCGGCGGTCGAGCAGGGCACGCGCTCCACGTCGGCGGCCGCCGGCAGCAGCGCGCTGCACACGGCGATCGCCTCCTCGCCGCCGTGCACGTCGCCCGACGGCGACGAGACGGCCACGAGCGCCTCCATCTCACGCTCCGCCCGCCTGGCCATCGCGGCCGCGTGGGTCTCTATGAAGGGGTGCACTACTCGCCGAGGTTACGCCGGGACTCGCGGGCGGCCGCCGCGAACACCCCGCGCGCCATGGTGGACGTCGCGTCCTCGGCACGGCGCCCGTTCACCTCGGCCCGGGCGCGCTGCGCCGCCTCCAGCTCGGGCTCGGCCAGGGCCGCCAGCTCCGCCAGGTGCCCGGCCAGCCGCAGCGAGCCCGCCTCGGCCAGCTCGACCGCGCGCTCGGCCAGCCGCTCGGCGCCGCCCGCCAGCGCGGCCAGCTCGGCCGCCAGCTCGGCGTCGGGGGCCGGCTTGAGGTTCGCGGGGTTCAGGTCGTACCAGCCGCCGAACTGCCGCCACAGGTTGCGCACCACGAACTCCGGCTCGTCGTAGACCGGCCGCAGGTACGGCTTCGACAGCAGCTCGTCGGGCGCCGCCACCGAGTGCAGGATCGTGTCGAGCGAGGCGCCCTCGTTCATCAGCGCCAGCGTCTGCTCCACGAGCGACTCGAGCAGAGCCGCGCTGTCGCACAGCGCGGCCCGCACGCGCTCGGCCCCCACCACCGGGAGCCCGTGCCCTGGCAGCAGCACCTCGGCGTCCAGCTCGGCCATCGCCCTCAGCGCGTGCGACCACTCGCGCGGGTAGCGCTGCACCTTCTGCGGGTTGCCCGCGTTCGGGACCGCCCAGATGAACAGGTCGCCGCAGCAGATCGTGCGCCGGCCGGGGATCCAGGTCCACGTGTAGTCGTCGGTCTCGCCCTTCGCGTGGTGCAGCTCGAAGCGCTCGCCGCCCACCTCGAGCTCCAGCGTGTCGCGGTAGGTGCGGTCGGGATAGCGGTAGTCGAGCGGCCACTGGAGCTCGTCGACCTGGAACTGGCGGCGGTTGATCGCCGCGTTGTAGCCCGCGGTCAGCCTGTAGCGGTCGAAGCGCGCGGGCACGTTCTCGTGGGCCACCACGATCGGCGGCACCAGGTCCCTCTCCACCGCCTCGGCCTCCCACAGCGGCAGCCCGAAGACGTGGTCCACGTGGCCGTGCGTGAAGACGACCGTGTGCAGGCAGGCATCGGTCCAGCCGCGGATCGTCTCGTGCACGTGCTGCGCGGTGGCGAAGCTGCCGCTGTCGAAGAGGACGAGGCCCTCGGAGGTCTCGAACGCGGAGACGTTCGCGAAGCCCGGCATGAAGCGCGCCCCGCCGGGGACCTCCGTCAGCTCGCCCATGAAGCCGACCGGGTGGTGCTCGGCGATGTCGGCCTCGCCGGTCCAGAGGCGATCCGCTAGTTCGAGCACCGAGGACATCGGCCCGCGATCCTAACCGCGCTGGTTGAATGCCGCGCGCATGCCGGCGCAGGCTCCGATGCTGCAGGCGCTCGACGACGCCCCGATCACCAGGCGCTACGTGATCCTGTCCCTCGTCACGATGTTCGGCGCGGTCCTCGACCTGTTCGACTTCTTCCTGATCGCGTTCATCGTCCCCGTCATCGACGACGAGTGGCACCTCACGTTCGGACAGGCGACGGCGGTGCTGCTCAGCGCGGGCGTCGGGGCGATCGCCGGCGCCCTCGTCTGGGGCCGCCTCGGCGACCGCTACGGGCGCCGCAAGCCGCTGATCGCCGGCATCCTCACGTTCTCGGTCGCCACCGGCCTGCTGGCGCTCGCGCCGGACGACGGCTGGTGGTACCTCGCGCTCGGGCGCATCGTCGTGGGCGCGGGCGTGGCCGGCGTGGCGGTGATCGCGGTGCCGATGACGCTCGAGTTCACCCCGACCCGCATGCGCACGACCATGGTCGGATTCGTCACCACGGCGACCGTGCCGATCGGGATCCTGATGGCCGCCGCGCTGTCGGCCACGCTGGCCGACCCGCTCGGGTGGCGCCCCCTGTTCGCCATCGGCATCGCCCCGGCCGTGCTCGCGCTGTTCGTCAAGTGGTACGTGCCGGAGTCGCCGCGCTGGCTGATCGACCAGGGGCGCCCCGAGGAGGCGCGCAGGTCGATCGCCTACCTGCTGATGGTGCCGGAGGAGTCGCTGTCGCTCGATGTCCCGCCACGCCGGCGCGAGCCCGAGATCGGCCTGCGCCAGGTGCTGCGCCACCGCAACAGCGTGCTGGTCACCTCGACGGCCTGGTTCGGCGCGTCGGTGGCCGTCTCCGGCCTGATCCTGTGGGGCCCGACGTTCCTCAAGGAGATCCTCGAGATCGACTCCGACGAGGCGGCGCTGCTGTTCGTGTGGGTCACGCTCGGCTCGTTCGGCGGCCGGCTGTTCTTCTCGTTCGCGCCGGCGCGGCTGGGCCGCAGGATGTGCGGCCTGGTGACCGGCCTGGGCGCGGCGCCGCTGCTGTTCCTCGCCGGGGCCAGCGGCGAGAGCGAGGTGGTCGGGGTCTCGCTGTTCCTGGTCGCGCTCGTCCTGGCGAGCTTCTTCGTGGACGGCGGCTTCGCCAACCTCGCACCGCTCACGCCGGAGCTGTTCCCCACGAGCATGCGCACGCAGGGGCTCGGGCTCTCATGGGCGTTCAGCGGCCTGGGTCGCATCATGGGACCGCTCGTGATCGGCACCATCGCGGCCGAGGGCAACGACCCGATCGAGCCGCAGGCCGCCCTCGACGCGATGCTGCCCGCGTTCACGTTCCTGGCCGTCGCGTCGCTGGCGGCGGGTCTCGTCTTCCTGCTGATGAAGGTCGAGCCGCACGGGCGCGACCTCGAGTCGCTGAGCGACGAGCTGCGCGAGAGCGCCGCCGCCTAGCGGACCCGCCGCCTAGCGGACGACGGGGTCGCTCGTGCCCTCGTTGCCCTGCGGCTTGGGCACGACCTTGCCGCCGCGCTCGAGGCGCGGGAACTTCCTGCCGTCGAAGAGGTGCGGCGGCTGCACGAAGCACGGCGGCTCGCCCTGGGCGGCGTCCGGCCGCGTGCCGTCGCCCGACAGGCCCGTGTTCGCGCAGTCGAACGCCTCGTACATGCCGAGCGGCCGGTTGCGCTTCATGTAGTTGGGCAGCGGATAGGCGTTGCCGCGCTCGTAGCTCGGGCGGGTCTGCTGCAGCTGCACGCCGCGCGTGTTGGAGATCGAGAACTGGCGCAGGTAGTGACGCGGCCCCTCGTTGGGCGAGAGCGGCGGCATCGTCGCGTTGAGCGACGTGGCCGCGCGGTTGATGAAGTTGCCCGTCGTCTCCTGGTGGTAGTTCAGGAACGACACGATCGGGTTGAGCTCCGGCAGGTAGGTGTGCAGGGCCGGGAAGACCGGCTTGGCCCCGCGCAGGAAGCGCTCGGCGGCGGGCAGCGTGCGGTCGGACTCGCGGATCACGGGGTCGAGCTTGCGGAAGACGTCCTTCAGGTCCGGCGCGAGGGCGCCGAGGTCGCGCAGCGTCGGCTGCAGCTCGATCGCCACGGGGATCAGGTCGCGGATCAGCGGGTGGGTCTCGTTGGCGAACACGCGCAGCCGGTCGAGCGTGATCCGCGACTCGTCGAGGAACGTCGGGAAGATCGAGATGGTCTCGGCCAGCGCGTCGTCGCGCGAGGCGACCGCGCCGAAGAACTGGTTGGCGTTCGTGATCAGCTCGCGGAGCTGCCCGCGGCGCTCGGTCAGCGCGTTCAGCGTGATGCCGGTGTTCTTCACCAGCCGCCGCAGCGCCGGCTCCTCCTCGTCGAGGATCCGCAGCGCGTTCGACCCGGCCGCGGCGAAGTCGTCGAGGTTGCCGATGGCGTTGCTCAGGTCCTCGCTGCGGCCGTTCGAGATCGCGATCGAGATCTCGCGGATCCAGCCCTGGAAGTTCTTGCGCGTCTCCTCGTCGAACAGCGAGATGATCTCGTCCAGCTCGACCGGCTCCACGACGGCCTTGTTCGGGATCTCGTCGCCGTCGTCCAGCTTGGGCCCGTCGCGCGTGCCGGGCGTGAGCTCGATGTAGATCTGGCCGAGGAGCGACTTCTGCCGCAGGATCGCCTTGACGTCCTTGGGCAGCGGCGCGAAATCGGGGTCGATCTCCATCTCCACCTCGCTGCCGCCCCCGCGCTGCAGCTTCAGCGCCTTCACCTTGCCGACGTCGAGGCCGGCCATGCGCACGTCGGCCTCCTTCACCAGCAGCGTCGACTCCGGCATCTGCGCCTTGACCCTGTAGCCCTCCGGCTGCAGCGGCAGCGGACCGCCGAACGAGAACCACAGCCACAGCAGCAGTCCGAAGCAGGACAGCGCCCAGGTGACCATGATGAAGATGCGTCCGATGCTGGGTGCTTGCTTGTTCATCAGCCGGTCGGGCAGAGCCCCTGGTCGGCCAGGAGTCCGTTGAGGTTCAGGATCGCGCCGGCGGCCGGCTCGGTGTTGACCAGGTTCTGGAACGTGGAGCAGGTGGCGGTGGCGCTGATGCGGCGGAACGGGCCGCTCGCGTCGCCGGTGCTGAAGAGGCTGTTGGTGTTGTGCGCGACCCAGCCGAGCCAGAACAGGAAGCCCTCGTCGCGCTGCTGCGCGGCCTCGAGCCCCGCCGGGACCGCCTCGCGGCCGTTCGGGTTGTAGGCGGCGATGTTGAAGAAGCGGTTGATCTGGTGCAGCACCTGGTGCACGTCCGGGCTGGCGTTGGCGAGGTCACGCGCGGCGGGTCGCAGGTTCCTGACGTACGGGCGCGCGGCGCGCACGAAGGGACGCACCTGATCGCGCAGGATCGGCGTGGCCTCGCGCGCGAACGGCCGGACCTGGAGGTTGGTCTGGTGGAGCTGGCGCACCGCCGGACGGAGCGCGTTCAGGCCGGCCGGGAGCTCCTGGCCCAGCTCGTCGACGCGGACGAGCGCGCTCTGCACCGAGCGCAGCGTGCTCGGCAGCAGCCGCACCGCGGCCGAGACGTTCACGTCCTCCGACGCCCAGCGCTCGAGCGCCTGGCTCTGGGCCTCCACGAGCGTGCTCAGCTCGCGGTCGCGGGTGGCCAGCTCGGTGACCGACGACCCGTAGTTGTGGATCAGCCGCGCCAGCTCCTTGCGCCGCGAGGCGAAGGCGCTGTTGACCTTCGCGATGTCCCGGTGCAGCGGACCGAGCCGCGCCAGCACCTCGCGCAGGTCGCCGCCGCGGCCCCGCAGGCCCTTGCCGGCGCCGTTGATCAGGAGCTGCAGGTACTGGCGCGTGTCGCCGTCGAGCGCGGAGAGGATCTCGTCCGCGTCCACGTCAGGGGCCGTGTTCTGGACGTCGATCAGGCCGCCCTTCTTCATCACGGGCGCGGAGCGGCTGCCGGGGTCCACCTCGATGAACATGTCCTTCAGCCCGGTGCGCGGGCGCAGGAGCGCGGTGGCGTCGGTGTGGATGGAGTCCTTGTGCTCCCGGTCGATCTCCATCGTCACGAGCGCCCTGCCGCCCTCGAGCTCGACCTTGCCGATGTCGCCGATCCGCATGCCGGCCACGCGCACGGTCTGACCCTGGCCGGGCATCACGCCCTGCGCGTCGGAGAACTCGGCCTGCAGCGTGAACGGCTTCTCCTCGAGCCCCGGGATCCGCAGGCGCTGCTCGTTGAGGATGAAGTAGGCGGTGCCGAGACCGATCGCCGCGAGCACGGCGATGGCTACGAAGTCGCGCAAGTGCTTTCGGATCGCCAGCGTCACCGGACCGCCGCCCCTCCGTCGCCCGAGCCCTCGACGGCGGCCTTCCGCTTCTCGGCCTCCGCCTCGCGCTTGGTCACGAGCATGCCCTGCTTGTTGCGCACGAAGCCCTGCCGCTTGGCCTGGAGACGCTCACCCAGGTCGGAGTAGTCGAGCGGGTCGATCACGGGCTGGCCCCTGTTGATCCGGTCGAGGGTGAACTCGACCTCCTCGAGATCCACGAGCGACCGCTTCTGCATCGCGCGGAACTTCGCCATCTGGGTCGGCTGCGGCACGACGCTCTCGCCGCCGGGACCGGCCGGGGCGTTCATGTCCGGGGTCTCCTGCGTCTCGCACGGTACGTTCGGGCGGAAGACCGGGCGCTTCGCCGGCTTGATCGGACGCACTCCCTCGACCGGCAGGTCGAGCTGGGAGAAGAGCTGCTCGCCGGCCTCGTTCTGCACGGTGAGCGTGGTTCCCCCGCCCCCGGCCAGGACGCGGAAGAACGGCGTGTTGGCGTCGTGCATGCGGCTCTCGCCCGCGAGACCCACGAGCGCGCGCGGCGACTCCTCGAAGAACGGCTCGTTCGTGTGCTCGGGGAAGTCCGGGTCCGGGATCGGCGTCTTGGAGAACGGCAGCAGCACGTTGAGCTGGCACGAGGCGAGCGCGCGGGTCTCCTGAAGCGACTGCGTCTGGTTGCGGTTGAGGCGCGCGAGGTCGGGGACCGTCGGCCGCAGGTCGGCGACCAGGCCGCGCAGCTCGGCGCGCGAGACGAGCCGCCGGGCCTGCGTGATGAACGGGATCTGCACGTCGAGCGTGGGCGACGAGGAGCGCGCCGCGGGCAGTGCCTCACGCGCGAACGCGCGCAGCGTCGGGAACGCGTTGTTGATCGAGCTGAGCGCCGGGCGGCCGACCGTGAGCACGTCGCGCAGCGCCGGGATCGTCGCCTGCAGGTTCTGCTCCTCGCGCGCGAACGCGGCCGCGAGCCGGTTGAGCGAGGTGACCAGCAGCTTGAGCGACTCCTCGTCGCGCGCCAGCGCCCCGAACACCTTGCCCTGACCCTTGAGCACGCGCTGGAGGTCGCCCGGCTCGGTCCCGAGCGTCGCGCGCGTGGACATCGCCGTGTTGCGGTAGGCCTCCTCCCAGTACTTGACGGCCATGTTGAAGCCGCGCGAGCCCTTGCCCTCGAAGCCCTTCGACAGCTCCTTGAAGAGCGTCCGCAGGTCCTCCCGGGTGTCGGACTGGAGTGCGGTGAGCACGTCCCCGAACTGGACGGGCGAGGCGGTCTGCGCCGGCGGGACCGTGGATCCGGACTTGCGCTCCGGGGACCCCGGCGTGCCCGGCTGGAGGTCCACGAAGTAGTTGCCCTCGAGGAAGATCCGCTGGCGGACCTTGAGCTGCGCGTCCTCCCTGATCGGGAGGCCGTCCTCCTCGAGCTCCATGAAGACCTTCGCCTTGCCGTCGCCGTACGGCTCGATGCGCTTTACCTTGCCCACCTCGACGCCCGCGATCCGCACCGGCGAGCGTTCCTTCAGCTCGTTCGCGTTGTTGAAGACCGCGTTCAGCTCGTACGGCTGCGCGAACGGGTTGGCCTTGCTGAACGCGAAGTAGGTCGCGATCAGCATGAGCACGAGGAAGATCAGGCCGGCGCGGAGCGGGGTGATACCCACCTTCTCGGCGGCGCCGCGGGGGATGTCGGAGAAGGGCGTGCGAGCCATGGCCTAGGGGACGTCCCTCAGGTTCGGGACGCCCTTGCGGGTCGTGCCGGAGAGCCCGGGGATGTCCGGGTCGAGCATGATGTGACTGCCGCCGAGCCTGTTCGGGTCGTTGCTCGGCGGGTAGCGGAAGTCCTCGGCGAGGGGGCCGTCGAGGTAGCCGGACTGTCCGATCTGGCAGTCGGCGTTGCCCTGGGCATCGATCGCCGGCGGGTAGCTGTTGTAGTGGAGCTTCGAGAGGGGGTCGCCGGCCTGATCGCGCCCGCGTCCGTTCGGCGTCTGACCCGAGCCCTTCTCGATCTGCGGATCCTGGTTGTCCGGGAGGTCCGCGGGCTTGTCGGCGTCGGTGGTGCTGATCCGGTTGTCCTGGGTGCGGTTGTCGCTCTTCAGGCCGCTGCGCTGCGCGGTGCCGAAGCGGACGTCCTCGGAGACGTGCTCGCCGAGGCCGGTGAGCCAGAAGACCGTGTAGTTGCAGACCGACTGGTACGGGGCGATGTACTCGAGCAGCGGCCCTCCGGTCCTGATCAGCGTCGTCAGGTCCTTCAGGCCGAGCAGCGTGTTCGGATCGTCGACGAGGTCGGTCAGCGCGCGGAACACGCCCTCGGTGCGCTCGTAGAACGCCGGCGACCGGCGCAGGACGGGGCGACCGACCACGAGCGCCTCGCGGAAGCGCGGCAGCGACTGCTCGAACTCCTCCGCGACCGGCTGCAGGGCGCTGAAGAGCCGCTCGGAGTCGGCCAGGAACGGGCGCTGCTCGGGGAAGCTGGTGATGCCGGCGTCGAGCGTCGGCGGCCCGCGCTCGATCGTGGCCCGCAGCGCGCCCTCGTCGCGGCCGAGCGCCTCGAAGGTGGTGGCCATGTTCCCGAAGAGCTGCGCGTACTGGTCGGCGACCGGGGCGATCTCGCCCGAGAAGCGCGCGGTCGCGCGGAAGAACTGGTTGAGCCGCGTGCTGGGGTCCGACAGCGCCGTCATGACCGGCGTGAGGTGCGTCAGGAACGGCACGAACTGCTCGATCGCGATGTTGATCGAGCGGCCGCGGCCGGCCAGCGCGTCGCCGTAGCCCTCGAGCGTCTCCTGGATGTTCTGCCGCATCTCCTCGTTGAAGGTCGAGAAGTACTCGTCGAGCTCGATCGGCGTGCGCGACTGCGCGACCGGGATGGTCGCGCCCGGCTTGAGCGCGGTGGTGCTCTTCCCCAGGGAGAGCTCGACGTACTTGAGCCCGAGGTTCGAGCGCGGCCTGACGTACACCCGCGAGTCGGCCGGGAGCGGCTCGATCTCCTTGTCGAGCTTCATGTGCACGATCGCGGTGGCCTTGCCCGTGCGCTGGTTGACGCCCGGCGTGATCCGGTCGACGGCGCCGACGCGGTAGCCGCCCACGCGCACGTCGTTCGATGCGACGAGGTTCTGGCCACCCTCGAGCTCCGCCCTCACGTCGAAGGTCGGCACGAACGGGAGCCCGGCGTTCGCGTTGTAGGCGAGGAACACCGCGACGATCACCACGAGCAGCGTGAGCGCCCCGATCAGGACGGGCGACGCGATGATCGAGGCCTGTCGGCTGCCGCGGCTCATGGCGCCATGAGGAAGTCGAGGAGCTGGGAGGGGTCGCTGCCGCCCGCGTCGGCCGGCGGCTCGCCGCCGCCGCCGCGGCGGATCGAGTCGATGATCTCCTGCACGTTCGGCGGCGGCGTGATGTCCGGCTTGGAGATGTCGCGCTGGCCGGGCAGCGGCGGGGCCTCGGGCTCACCCGCGCCGCGGCGGACTCCGAAGCGCCTGAGGTTCTCCTTCGCGCTCATCCGGCTGGCCGCCTCGAGCTCCGGGCCCTCCGTCGGATCCGGATGCGTGACGCCCGGCTGGTACGGCCCGATGTTGTTGCCGCACTGCTTCATCTGCTCGGGCGTCGGGTTCGAGTTGTAAGCGGCGCAGGCGTTCTGGATCAGGATGATCCGCAGCAGGTGGCTGATGTCGTCGAACTGGTTGATCCCCAGCGTCTGCCAGTAGATGTAGTTCCAGAGCGCCTCGTAGCCGGTGAAGCCCTGCGCTTCCTTGTTGTTCGGGTCGTAGGCGGTCTTGTCCGGCGCGGGCGGGGTCACCGGGGGCCGTGCGGTCGGGTCGTTCTCGATCGAGCGGTTGCGGTCGTCGAAGGTCTGGAGGAACTGGCGCAGCGGCTTGGCGAGCCGCGGCAGGCCGGCCGCCAGCGCGCGCAGCTCGGCGATCTCCTCGGCGCTCGCGGTGATCGCGCGGCGGCCCTCGACGGCCGCCTCGCCGAGCGCGCGGGTGGAGCGGCGGGAGTCCTCCGAGAACGGGCCGAGCTCCGCTAGGAACGCGCGGAGCTGCGGGCCGGCGGTGCGGAAGCGGCGCAGCAGCGGGATCTGCTCGCTGGCGGTGGCCTCGAGCTGCTCGGCGGTCGGCTTGAGCTCGGCGAGGAAGGTCGGCAGCTTGCGCCACTGCTCGGCGATCGAGTCGCGCCGCGAAGCCTGCACCTCGGCGACCTCCGAGGCCTCCTTCGCCCAGCGCGAGAGGTCCTCCTTGTGGGGCTCGACGGCCTGGCTCACCTCGTCGGCGTCCTCCACGAAGCTGCGGATGGAGTCGCGCTGGCGCGCGAGGATCTGGAGCGTCTCGGTGGTCTCGCGCAGGCCGGGGTGCGCGCGCCGGATCACCTCGTTGAGCTCCTGCGGCCGGCCGGCGAGGCCCACGCCCAGCTCGCTGAGGATCAGGCGGAAGCGCTCGCGGTAGGGCCGCCGCTGGATGTTGTTGATCAGGTCGAGCGGCACGGTCGAGAACGTGCGCTTGACCGGCACGCGCCCCCTGTCGGCCAGAGTCGCGCCGCGCGTTCCCGGCTGGCAGTCGATGAAGTACTCGCCGATCAGCGACTGCTGGCGCACGCCGCAGGTGGCGCCGCCGTCGCCGCTCGGACCCTCGCCCGCCCGCAGCTTGTCGAAGCCGTCGCCGGTCACCTCCACGGTGACCGCCACCTTCTCCGGCTCGGTGTCGGTCAGGTCGAAGTCCTTGATCTTGCCGGCGCTGACGCCGCCGATCTTGACCTCGCCGTCCTCGACCAGGCCGAAGGCGTTGTCGAACTCGATCACGTACTTCGTGCCCTTGGCGTCGTCGCCGTCGGCGCCCGTCATCGCGAACGCCGCCAGGCACACGGCCGCCAGGAACCCGATGACAGCGAGGCGCCTCACTGCCGCGGCCCCGTGGCCCGGTGGGCCTCCACGCAGTCGAGCTCCTTCTGCTCCTCCTCGCTCCAGACGTTCGAGCCATCCGACGCCGGAGCCTCGGACGCGCCCGGGCAGCGCTTGAACTCGCCTATCTGGAGCAGCTGCTTGAGCGCCGCACCGCGCTGCTCGCGCGGGATGATGCCGCCGTAGAGCTGCGCCGACAGCGCGTTCACGAAGGTCTGCACCCGCGAGAAGCTGCCGAGCGCGTCGCTGGCGCCCGTGGTGGAGAAGTCGTCGAACCAGCCGGTCAGGTCGACGGTGTACGGCCGGCCGCGTGCGACCACGCCCGCGCTGTCGGTGAGCGCCTTCGCCAGGACCGGGAAGGCCCCCGGCCGCTGCGCGCCGTTGCGCTCGCGCGTCTCGGTGGCGATCTCGGCCAGCGCCGGGTAGGTGCGGTTCAGCTCGGTGAGGTCGTTGAACTGGCCGCGGCGGCGCAGGATCTGGCTGAGGTCGCGGAGCGTCGGCCTGGCTTCGTTCGCGAACGGCCGCAGCTGCGCGAGGTACGGGCGCAGCTTGCGCGCGACCGGCTTCGAGGCCTCCACGAGCGGGTCAACGTCGTCGAGCGTCGCGCGCAGGTTCACGTAGGTCGTGTTCGCCTGGCGCATGAAGTCGGGGAAGCGCTCGATCACCTCGGCGAGCGCCACCTTCTCGTTCGCCAGCGCGCGGGTGGTGCGGTTGAGGTTGCTGACGAGCGGCGACAGCTCCTCCCGGCGGTCCGCGAGCGCGGTCACGAAGCGCGAGCTGTTGACGAGGAAGTTCTGGAGCACCGGCTCGTCCTTGCTCAGCTCCTCGAACAGCGCGGCCGAGCCGGACAGCGACGGGTTGAGGTACTTCCAGCCGCGGTTCGCCTCGATCGCGCGGCCCTTGTAGTTCGCGTAGTTGCCGCGGTAGAAGCCCTGGATCGCCTCGCGCGTGGGCTTGTCGAACGTGTTGAAGAACTGGTCGATCTCCACGCCCGTGGTCGTCTTGTCGGCGTGGATCGTCCCGCCGTCCGGGATCTCGTCGCCGGCCTCGTCCTCGGACGGGAGGTGCAGCTCGATGTAGCGGTTGGCGACCGAGGAGAGCGAGCCCTGGCGGATGATCGCGCGAGTGCCCTGGCGCAGCTTGGGCTGGCCCTCGTCCATCTTGATCTCGATCAGCGCCCGCCCGTCGGGGGTGATCTCGCGCTTGGTGACCGACCCGACCTTGACGCCGGCCTTCTCCACGAGGTTGCCGTAGACGAGCTGCTGGGCGTTCAGGAACTCGAACTTGACGCGGTACCCGCCGCCGCCGTCCATGAAGAGCAGGAACGCCACGATCGCCACCGCGACGAACACCGCTGCGAGCGCGGCCAGACGCGCGAGATTCGTCCGCGGTCGCGCGTCAGCCAAGGGGAACTATCCGGCGTGGTCTCAAAAGGGGATCCCGGTGCGGGCGAGCGCCGCTTGGGAAACTTAACCTCTGGGGCACTCGGATGCGCCGATCTGGCGCGCCATGTGCGGACGTTGCCGTATCTTTCGGCGCGATGGGGAGCTGTTCGCGGGGGCGGGCGCGGCTGGCGGCCGTGGTGTGCTTGGCGCTTACGTGCGCGCTGGGCGCGACGGCGCCCGCGTCGGCGGCCTCGCCCAAGCCGCAGATCCGAGTCCTCTCGAACCGCGCCGATCTGATCTCCGGCGGCGACGCGCTGGTGGAGGTCGTGCCGTCCGGCGCGCGGGTGGCCCTCGGCGGGCGCGACGTGACGAAGGCGTTCGCGGTGCGGCCGGGCGGGCGCTACATGGGCCTCCTCGCGGGGCTCGCCAACGGCCCGAACGAGGTGACCGCGCGCGCCGCGGACGGCTCCGAGGCGCGCATCACGATCACGAGCCACCCCCAGGGCGGGCCGGTCCTCGACGGACCGCAGATCCAGCCGTGGAAGTGCTCCGAGGGCGCGCTCGACGCGCAGTGCAGCCGCGCCCCTCGCTACGAGTTCTTCTACAAGCCCACCGGCGGCGGCGCGCTGCGCGCCTACGACCCGGAGAACCCGCCCGGCGACGTGGCCACCACCACGACGGACCAGGGCAGGACCGTGCCCTACATCGTGCGGCAGGAGACCGGCTCGATCGACCGGGACCAGTACCGGATCGCCGTGCTCTACGACCCCAAGAAGCCTTGGGCGCCGTGGCTCCCGCAGGACGGCTACAACCACAAGCTCGTCGTGAACCACGGCGCGAGCTGCGACACGCACTACCAGCAGGCCGACGCCCCGGCGGTCCTGAACGAGACGGCGCTGTCGCGCGGCTTCGCCGTGATGTCGCACGCGCTCGACAACGCCGGCCACAACTGCAACATCCTCACCCAGGCGGAGTCGCTGATCATGACCAAGGAGCGGGTGGTCGAGCAGTACGGCGAGATCCGCTACACGATCGGCACCGGCTGCTCCGGCGGCGCGCTCGTGCAGCAGCAGGTCGCGAACGCCTACCCCGGCTTCTACCAGGGCATCACGCCGGGCTGCAGCTTCACCGACACCTGGTCCTCGGCCATGCAGTACGTGGACTACGTGGGGCTGCGCAACTACTTCGAGAACCCGGGCAAGTGGGGCACCGGCGTGGCGTGGGGGCCCGACGACATCTCGGCGGTCGAGGGGCACCCGAACCCCGTCAACGCGGTCACCTTCACCGAGGTCATCCCGTTCAGCGGCGAGCCAACGCGCAGCTGCGCGGGCGTGCCGAGCTCCCAGGTCTACGACGAGAACACGAACCCGACGGGCGTGCGCTGCACGCTGCAGGACTACATGGTGAACGTCTTCGGCCGGCGCGGTCCGGACCGGTGGGAGGCGGTCGAGAAGAAGCTCGGCCGCGGCTTCGCCGGGCGCCCGTTCGACAACGTCGGGATCGAGTACGGCCGCAAGGCGCTCGCCGACGGCAAGATCACTCCGGAGCAGTTCGTGGACCTGAACGTGAAGGTCGGAGGCGGCGACATCGACGCGACGCTGGGCCCGGAGCGGATCGAGGCGGACCGCCCGGCACTAGAGCGGGTGTACCGCAGCGGCGCGGTCAACCAGGCCACGCACCTCGACCAGGTCGCGATCATCGACCTGCGCGGGCCGGATCCGGGCGCCTTCCACGACGTCTACCGCACCTACGCGATGCGGGCGCGGCTCGAGCGCGAACACGGGCACGCGCGCAACCAGGTGCTCTGGCGCGGCCAGGTGCCGCTGGTGGGCGACGGGAACTACGCCTCGGAGGCGATCGTCGCGATGGACCGCTGGCTGGCGGCCGTCGAGCGCGACAAGCGCAAGGTGCCGGTCGCGCAGAAGATCGTGGAGGACAAGCCGGAGGACCTCGGGCCGCGCTGCACGAACGGCGCCGGGACCGAGCTGCCGGCGGCGGAGTGCGACGCGGTGGTGCAGAGCTACTCCTCGCCGCGGATCGAGGCCGGGATGCCGTACGCCGACGACACGGTCAAGTGCGAGCTGCGGCCGCTGCGGCGGTCGAGCTACTACCCGCTGCAGTTCACCGACGCCCAGTGGGCCGAGCTCGAGAAGGCGTTCCCGAAGGGCGTGTGCGACTACTCCAAGCCGGGCGTGGACCGCGTGCCGACCGTGCCGTGGCTGACCTACCGCGACGGGCCGGGCGGCAGGCCGCTCGGCGAGCCGCCGCTGTCGAAGGCGTCGGCGTGCCTCAAGGGCTCGTCGCGCACGGTGGCGATCTCGCGAAAGCTCCTGGGCGAGCGGGTGCGCTCGGTGCGCGTGAGCGCGAACGGGCCGGTGCGCATGCGTAAGCGCGGCGCGAAGCTCTACGCGGTGGTCGACATCCGCAAGCTGAAGGGCAAGACGATGTCACTGCGCATCACGCGCCGGCTGGCGAGCGGCCGGGTCGTGAAGACGAAGCACGCGCGGCTCGTCTGCCGGTAGCCGCGCCGTGAGGCGGCCTGCCCTCCTGGCTCTCCTCGTGGCGGCGGCCTGCGCGGCCGCGGGCTGCGGGGGCTCGGAGGACGCCGCGGGCTGTCGCGACGGCGCCGGCGACGCCACCGCGGTGTTCGCGGCCACGGGGGTGCAGGGCGGCCCGGCGCCGGAGGGCGCGATGGAGGAGGCCGTGCGCGTCATCTGCGAGCGGGCGCGGGAGCGAGAGCTGACCGTGAGCGTGCGCCGCGAGGGTCGCGACCGGATCGCGATCGGCGTGGCGGGCGACCGGCGGCGCGAGCTCCGCGCGCTGACCGCGCCGGGCCAGCTCGTCTTCTACGACTGGGAGCCCAACCTCTTCAGCGGCCCCCAGCCGGTCAACGACCTCGACCAGGCCGTGAGCATCGCAGCGCGCTCCAAGCCGCGCGTGGAGGACACCGACGTCCCCGGCGGCGACCGCGCGAACGACACGATCGGCGACAAGTACTACTCGCTCGACGCGGACCGCAACCTGATCGCCAGCACGCGGCCGCGGGCGTCCGGAGCGGAGAGGGTGCCGCGCGGGGTCGTGATCGTCAGGGAGCGGTTCCCCGAGGGCGCCACCGAGCACACGCCCGCGCAGTTCCACGTGCTCGAGGACGACGCCGAGCTGTCGGGGGCGGACATCAGGAACCCCAAGCAGGACTTCGACCAGCAGACCCAGGAGCCGATCGTGGCGATGGAGTTCACGGACCGGGGCAGGGCGGCCTTCGCGCGGGTCACGAGGCGGCTCGCCAAGCGCGGGCAGGAGACCCTGCCGCAGCCGGGCCAGGCGCCGGACGACCGGTTCCAGCGCTTCGCGATCGTGCTCGACGGCCACATCGTCTCGAAGGCCACGGTCGACTTCATCCGCAACCCCGAGGGCATCAGCGGGTCGACCGGCGCCCAGATCAACGGCATCGGCTCGACCGAGGACACGAAGGCGCTCGCGGACAGCCTGCGGATCGGTCCGCTGCCGGTGCGGCTGGAGCCGGCCCGGTAGCGGTGGCCGGCGCCCTGCGCCGCGTGTAGCGTGCACGGCATGCCGATCGCGCCAGAACTGCTGCTCCCGTTCCTCGCCGCCTCGGTCCTGATCACGGTGATCCCGGGCGCCGACATGGCGCTGGTCACCCGGCAGGTGCTCGTGGGCGGCCAGGGGCTCGCCCGGCGCACGATCGCAGGGAACCTCACCGGCATCCTCGTGCACGGCGTGGCGCTGGCGGCCGGGCTCTCGGCGCTGATCGTCGCGTCGGCTACGGCGTACACGACGGTCAAGCTCGCGGGCGCGGTCTACCTGGTGTGGCTGGGCGTGCAGGCCATCCGCTCGGCGCGGCGGCCCGCGGCCGAGGTGGACGTGTCCGGGGCCGCCCCCAAGCGCGCCTTCCTCGCCGGCCTGATCAGCACCGTGCTCAACCCCAAGCCGGCGCTGTTCTTCCTGACCTTCCTGCCGCAGTTCGTGGACCCCGGCCGCGGTGCGGTGCTGCCGCAGACCCTGACGCTGGCCGCGATCCACGTGGTCGTCGGCCTCGTGTGGCTCACGGCCTACGCGTACCTGGTCGACCGCGCCCGCGCCGCGCTCACGGCGCCGCGC
>DASVVS010000012.1:0-9060 GCA_036386455.1 Thermoleophilaceae bacterium | reverse complement strand
CTATATGCTCACCAATCCCCCATGGCCTCCCCTAGCGCGCAGTTCTCGCTGACCCTGCGGATCGAGTTCGACCGCCGTCCGGGCATGCTCGGAGCGGTTGCCACGGCCATCGGCGAGTGCGGCGGATCGATCGGGGACATCGAGATGCTCGAGCTGGGCGACATGAAGGCGGTCCGGGAGATGACCGTGGACGCGGTCGACCGCGAGCACGGCCAGGCGATCGTCGCCGCGATCGAGGGGATCGAGGGCGCCGACCTGATCGAGGCGACCGACCGCACCTTCGAGCTGCACCGCGGCGGCAAGCTCTTCACCGGCCTCAAGACGGGCATCCGCACTCGCGACGACCTCTCGATGGCCTACACGCCCGGCGTCGCGCGCGTGTGCGAGGCGATCGAGGAGGACCGCGACCGGGCGCACGAGCTGACGATCAAGCGCAACACGGTGGCCGTCGTCTCCGACGGAACCGCCGTGCTCGGGCTCGGCGACATCGGTCCCGAGGCGGCTATGCCGGTGATGGAGGGCAAGGCGGTCCTGTTCAAGGAGTTCGCCGACGTCGACGCCTTCCCGATCTGCCTGGACACCAAGGACACCGACGAGATCGTGAACGCGGTCAGGCTGATGGCTCCCACGTTCGGGGGGATCAACCTCGAGGACATCTCCTCGCCGCGCTGCTTCGAGATCGAGGCCCGGCTGGTCGAGGAGCTGGACATCCCGGTCTTCCACGACGACCAGCACGGGACCGCGATCGTGGTGCTCGCCGCGCTGCTGAACGCCTGCCGCCTGACCGACCGCCGGCCCGAGAACCTGCGCGTGGCGATGGTCGGCGCGGGCGCGGCCGGCGTCGCGTGCGCGAAGATCATGCTCAACGAGGGCGTCGACCACATCGTCATGTGCGACCGCGACGGCGCGATCCACTCCGGCCGCTCCGACTACGAGGACGGAACGTTGAACGCGCCCAAGACGTGGCTGGCCGAGAACACCAACCAGGACCGCCAGTCCGGCACGCTGATCGACGTCATGGAGGGCACCGACGTGTTCGTCGGCCTCTCCGGCCCGGGCATCATCGACGCGAAGGACCTCCAGCGGATGAACCCGGACCCGATCGTCTTCGCGATGGCCAACCCGAACCCCGAGGTGCGCCCCGAGGAGGCCGCCCCCTACGTCCGGGTGATGGCCACCGGCCGGTCGGACTACCCGAACCAGATCAACAACGTCCTCGCCTTCCCGGGCGTGTTCCGCGGCGCGCTGGACGTCCGCGCCACGGCGATCACCGAGGAGATGAAGGTCGCCGCCGCGCACGGCATAGCGGCCGTCGTGACCGACGACGAGCTCGACGAGGACCACATCGTGCCGAGCGTCTTCAACCGCCAGGTGAGCCATTCGGTCGCCGAGGCCGTATCGCGTGAAGCACGGCAGAGCGGGGTAGCTCGCGTAGGCCGTGACCCACTGCACGTCGCGTACTAGCCGAGGAGGCCGCAGATGAGAGTCGCCGTGACCGGCGCGACCGGGACGATCGGCTCGGCCCTGGTGGCGGATCTGCTCGCGCGCGGCGACGAGGTCGTGGCGCTGTCGCGCGACCCGGAGAGCGCTCGCGAGAAGCTGGGCGAGGGGATCTCGTCGGTGCGCTGGGCCAACCCGTCGGCCGAGCCCGCGCCGTCCGACGCCCTCTCGGGCTGCGACGCCGTCGTCCACCTGCTCGGCGAGCCCGTCGACCAGCGCTGGAGCGACGAGGCCAAGGAGCGGATCCGGGCCTCACGGGTCTTCGGCACGCGCTATCTCGTGGCGGCGCTGCGCGACGCGAGCCCGCGCCCGCGGGTGCTCGTCTCCCAGTCGGCCACCGGCTGGTACGGGCCGCACGGCGACGAGACGCTCGACGAGTCCGTGCCCGCCGCCGACGACTTCCTCGCGCGAGTGGTGCGCGACTGGGAGGACGAGGCGCGCGCGGCCGAGGAGCTCGAGATGCGCGTGGCGCTGATGCGCTGCGGCGTGGTGCTCTCCCCCTCCGGCGGCGCGCTCGGGAAGATGATGCTGCCGTTCAAGCTGGGCGTGGGCGGCCCGATCGCGGGCGGGCGGCAGTACGTGCCGTGGGTGCACCTCGACGACGTGGTGGGCGCCCTCGTGTGCGCCCTGGAGGACGAGCGCCTGCGCGGGCCGCTGAACCTGACCGCGCCCGAGCCGGCGACCAACCGCGAGCTGTCGAAGGCGCTTGGGCGCGTGCTCCGCCGGCCGGCGGTGCTGCCCGTGCCGGGCTTCGCGCTCAAGCTGATGTACGGCGAGATGTCGTCGATCGTGACGACCGGCGCGCGGGTCGTGCCGGCGCGCCTGGCCGAGCTCGGCTACCGCTTCAGGCAGCCGGACCTCGAGGACGCGCTGCGCGCCGCGACCGGTCGCGGCCGGTAGGCGCCTCGGCGGGCGGCTACTAGCGGCGCGGCAGCGCCGCCGCGGGCGGCGGCTGCGCCACGGTCCCGCCGGTCTTGTCGTCGATGCTCCGGATGTGTACCAGCGCCTCCTCCTGGATGGCCAGCAGCCGCTGCTGGATCGCGAGGGTCTGCGTCTGGATCTCGCGCGTCTGGCGCTGGACTCTCAGCGTCCGGCGCTGCACCCGCAGCGTCTCCCCGAGGATCAGGCGCATCTCCGGCACCACGTCGGCCGCGCGCAGCGTCCGCGGGATGAACTCGCTGTCGCGCAGCCCGCGGACGAGGTCGGTGCCCAGGTCCACGAGCGTCACGAGCCGCCCGTTCTCCTGCAGCGACGCCGCAAGCGTCGCCATCACCTCGACCGCCGAGCGCAGCTCCGCCCCGCGCAGGTCGCGCAGGAGCGGGATCATCGTGGCTCGGAGGTCGCGCACGAACGGCGTGGCCTCGCGGATCAGCGGACGCGTCTCGCGGGCGAGCGGCTCGGCCTGCCGCAGCAGGGCCCGAGCGTCGTCGGCAACGGGCTCCAGCTCGCCGAGCACGGGATCGGCGCCCTTCACGATCCGGTTGATCTTCCGGTCCTGGGCGACGATGTGCTCGCGCGAGTCGGCGAGGACGGTGAGCTGGGCGACCAGCAGGGCGATCATCGTGACCAGGAGCAGCCCCGCGCCCGCGATCAGGAGCTTCCCGGCCGGGGGCAGGCCGATGTGGACGCGCTCGGGCGACAAACCGCGGGAGGGTTACCCGCGATCGGGCTTTCTACCCCGCCTGAAGGACCTTCTCGAGTCGCAGCCTGCCGCCCTCGAGCCGGTAGAGCCCGAACGAGCGCAGGTCCACGTCGCCGCTCGAGTCGATCTCGTAGCGCCCCAGGGCGCCGTCGCGCGGCCCGAGGTCGTAGACGGCCTCGGACACGGCGGCGCGCGAGACCTGGCCGCCATCCTCGGCCGCCTTCTCGATCGCCGCCAGCAGCACCATCATCGCCTCGTAGCCGTAGACGGCGTAAGCGTCGGCCGGGCCGCCCTCGCCGAAGCGATCGCGGTAGCGGTCGAGCACCTCGCGCCCGCGGCCCGAGCGCGGCTCCACGACGGGGTGGGTGCACTGCAGCCGCGGCAGCTCGGCCGGTCCCGGCTGGCAGTGCTCGCTCCCCGAGAACAGCTTCAGGGCCGGGTTGCCCTCCGCCGCGTCGTTCAGGATCTGCACGCCGCTGCGCTCCGGCTCGCCGGTCCAGATCAGGCAGTCGGCGTCGATCTCCCGCGCCTGCCGCGCGTAGCTCGGCTGCTGCGGCTTGATCTCATCGGTGCCCGCCACGTCCAGCCCGGCATCGCCGGCGGCCGAGCCGGCCGTCTTGGCGAGCCCCTGTCCGTAGGGCGAGTTCGAGCGCCAGATGCGCACCCTCCGGCAGCCCGCCTCGCGGGCGGCGAGCGCCAGCGCCTCGCCCTGAAGGCTGTCGCGCGGCACGAGCCGGGCGAACGTGCGGACCCCGGTGCGGTAGTAGCGGCCGGGCTCGCCCACCTCGGCGCCCGGCCCGCCGGAGGTGAGCCCCGTGTAGCTGTTGGTGGGCCCGATGTGCGCGACCCCGCCCAGGTTCATCTGCGGGATCGTGATCTTGGTGAGCTGGGAGTCGACCTCGCCGATGTAGCCCACGGAGGTGGTGTCCTGCACGGCGACGCGCCCGCTCTTGCGCGCGCCCCCCTCGTTCGGCTCGCCGCTCAGCGCCTTGAACGCGACCGAGTAGCGCCCCGCCCTGCCGCGCCGCTCGTCCAGGGCGAGCCGGGCGCCCTGGGCGATCGCCCGGCCGGGCGCCGCGTCGGGGCCGCCCCCGGGGGCGTTCGCGTAGATCGTCAGCTTGGTGCCGCGTATCGGCTCCGTCCCGGCGCGCTCGGCATCGTTTCCGCCGCCGCAGCCTGCGGCGAGCAGAAGGAGCAGAGCGAGGGCAGCGGCGGCGGTCGCGCGGGCCGTCGACCGCCGGCTCAACTCCCGGGGCCCTCCCCGACGCCGCGGGCGCGCGCCTCGGCCACCGTCTCGCCCCCGCTCTTCTCCATGAACGGGAACGGACCGCGGACCTTCCACTTGGAGTCGGCACGGGGCGGCCAGACGAGCCAGATGATCACCCCGGCGACGGAGAGCAGCATGCCGAAGGCGAGGCCCACGCGCTCGCCGTATCCCTTCCGCTCGGAGAGCCACGACGCGGCCACCGCGGAGATGAGCCAGGCGTAGAGCAGGTACATCGCCTTGACGCCGAGCAGTGCGACTACGGGGGTCATGTGCCCAGGTACGCCTTCTGCACGTCGGGGTTGCTGAGCAGCTTGTCCGCCTGGTCGCTCAGGGCCACCTTGCCGGTCTCGAGCACGTAGCCGCGCGAGGCGGCGCCCAGGGCTGCGTTCGCGTTCTGCTCCACGAGGAGAATCGTAACCCCGCGCTTGTTGATCTCCTCGATCGTCTCGTAGATCCGCTCGACCAGGATCGGCGCCAGCCCCATCCCGGGCTCGTCCAGGAGCAGCAGCTTCGGCTCCGCCATCAGCGCGCGGCCGATCGCGAGCATCTGCTGCTCGCCGCCGGACATGGTGCCCGCCTTCTGCCGCTGCCTCTCCTTCAGCCGCGGGAAGAGCTCGAAGACCCGGTCCATGTCGGACGAGACCCCGTTCGAGTCCTTGCGCAGGTAGGCGCCGAGGTCGAGGTTGTCGCGCACGCTCATCCGCGGGAAGATGTGCCGGCCCTCGGGCGAGAGCGAGATGCCGAGCGCGACGATCTCCTGCGGCGGCATCTCCCCGATCTCCCGCCCCGCGAACTGGATCGAGCCGCTGCGCGGCGGCGTGAGCCCCGAGATCGAGCGCAGGGTGGTGGACTTGCCGGCCCCGTTGGAGCCGATCAGCGTGACGACCTCGCCCTCCTCGACGGTCAGCGAGACGCCCTTGAGCGCCTCGATGTTCCCGTAGAAGGTGTGGATGTCCGAGACCTCGAGCAGCGCCATGACGGGCTAGGCCTGCTTCCCGAGGTAGGCCTCGACCACGCGCGGGTCGTTGCGGACCTCCGACGGCGAGCCCTCGGCGATCTTCTCGCCGTGATCGAGCACGGTGATGTGCTCGGAGACGCCCATCACGACCTTCATGTCGTGCTCGATCAGGAGGATCGTCACGCCGCGCTCGTCGCGCACCTTCCGCATGAAGGCGGTGAGCCGGTCGGACTCCTGCGGGTTCATCCCGGCGGTCGGCTCGTCGAGCAGGAGGAGCTTGGGCTCCGCCGCGAGCGCGCGGGCGATCTCGAGCCGGCGCTGATCGCCGTAGGAGAGGTTCACGGAGATCTCGTCGAAGACCTCCTCGCGCAGGCCGACGTAGCTGAGGGTCTCGCGCGCCTTCTCGCGGGCCTCGCGCTCCTCGGTCCTGGTGCCGGGCGTCCGGACTATGGACCTGAACAGCCCGGCCTTGGTCCGGGTGTGACGCGCCACCAGGACGTTCTCCAGTGCGCTCATCGTGCCGAACAGCCGGATGTTCTGGAACGTCCGGGCGATCCCGCGCTTGAGGATCCGGTCCGGCCGCACGCCCGAGATGCTCTGGCCGTCGAAGGTGATGTCGCCCGTCGTGGGCCGGTAGAGGCCGGTGAGCATGTTGAAGAAGGTCGTCTTGCCGGCGCCGTTGGGCCCGATGATCGAGACGATCCCGCCGCGCGGGATCGTGAACGTGACGTCGTCGACCGCCACGAGCCCGCCGAAGACCTTGCTGACGCCGGTGGCCTCGAGCAGGATGCCGTTAGCGCCGGGCTCGGGCGGGTCCGGCACCGCCTGGGACCCGCCGGCCTCCACGCTCACGCGCGCGCCTCGTAGACCGACTCGTCGGTGCCGATGCCCTCCGTGAGCTCCATCTTGCGCCTTCGCTCGGGGATCAGGCCCTGCGGTCGCAGCACCATCATGATCACCAGCAGGAAGCCGAAGATCCCGAACGAGAGCTGGGTCAGGTCGAAGTTGAACCAGTCCTGCGAGCGCTCGTTGAGCACGTCGGGGATGAGCCGCGTGTTGATGAAGGAGAGGGCCAGTGCCCCGAGCACCGTCCCCCAGATGCTGCCGAGGCCGCCGAGGATGATCATCGCCAGGATGAAGATCGAGAACGAGAACTCGAACTGGTCCGCGTTGACGGTGTTGAGGTAGGACCCGAGGAACGCGCCCGAGATCCCGCCGAACGCCGCGCCCGTCGCGTACGCGGCGAGCTTGGTGCGCACCAGCGGCACGCCCATGCTGGCCGCCGCCACCTCGTCCTCGCGGATCGCGATCCACGCCCGGCCGAGCCGCGAGTCGCGCAGGCGGAAGTTCACGATGAGGACGATCGCGACCACCACGAGCACGGTCCAGTACCAGTAATCCGGCTCGAGCCTGTTGAACGTGCCGGCGCCCGGGAGCGAGATCTCGTCCACCGGCGTGATGCCCTGACGTCCGGCGGTGAGCGCGGTGCCCCCGATCTTCGGCTCGTTGACCGCGAGCGTGTGGATGATCTCGCCGAAGGCCAGCGTGACGATGGCGATGTAGTCGCCGCGCAGGCGCAGGGTGGGAATGCCGATCACGGCGCCGGCGATCGCCGCGAGGATCACCGCGGCGATCACGACGAAGAGGAAGTTCAGGTGGATCCCGGGGATGTTCTGGGCGAACTCGCTGGCGCCGAAGTGGACGCCCGCGCCGCCGTTCGCCTCGTGGAAGAACCCGGAGCCGAGCCACCCCATGGTGTAGGCCCCGACCGCGAAGAACGCCACGTAGCCGAGGTCGAGCAGGCCGGCGAAGCCGACGACGAGGTTCAGGCCGAGCGCCATCACCACGTAGGCGAGGGCGGTGACGCAATCGTCGAGCAGCGGAGTGTCGACCATCGGGAGGAACGGCACGATCGCCGCGAAGAACAGGAGCGCGACCGCGATGACCAGGTCGCGGCGCTTGCCGAGCAGGTTCTGGATCTCGCTCATCCCGCCTCCCTGGTCTCCTCGCCGAGCAGCCCCTGGGGCTTGAAGACCATGATCAGCACCAGGTAGGCGAACACCACGGCCGGCGTCCACTCGCCGCCGATCCGGTTGTCGGAGATCTGCTGGATGCAGCCGATAATGAAGCCGCCGAGGACGGCGCCCTGGAGGTTGCCGATGCCGCCCATCACCGCGGCGGTGAAGGCGATCAAACCGGCGTTGAAGCCCTGGAAGTACCAGATCGTGGTCTGGTACAGCGCGTAGATGAGGCCGGCGGCGCCCGCCAGCATGCCGCCGAGCAGGAAGGTGAGCGAGATGGTGCTGTCGACGTTGATCCCCATGAGGCGGGCGGCCTCGGGATCCTGAGCCGTCGCGCGCATCGCCTTGCCCAGGCGGCTGCGCGCGATGAACGCGCCCAGCACCAGCAGCAGCGGGATCGTGACGGCCAGCGCCAGCACGTCGCCCTGCGTGACCGTCACGCCGAGGACGTCGAAGAGCGGCTTCTGGGACTTGATCAGGTCCGGCGCGCCCTGCTGCGAGCCGCCGAGCCAGAGCAGCCCGACGTTCTGGAGGATGAAGGAGAAGCCGACCGCCGTGATCAGCGGCGCGAGCTTGGGGGCGTTTCGCAGCGGCCGGTATGCCACCCGCTCTATCAGCACGTTGAGCGAGCCCGACACGGCCATGGCGACGATCAGGGTGAGGAGCAGGCCGGCCATCAGCCCGAACGCGCCCGTGGCCACCGTGAGACCGATCGTCCCGAAGAAGCCGACCGTGACGAACGAGCCGATCATGAAGACCTCGCCGTGGGCGAAGTTGATGAGCTCGATGATCCCGTAGACGAGCGTGTAGCCGATCGCCACCAGGGCCCAGATCGAGCCGTTGGAGAGACCGTCGAGAAGGTTGTTGCCCAGGCGCGAGAGGTCGCCCTCCTCGCGCAGGTCCTGGATGCCGAACGCGACCGGCAGGACGAGCAGCAGCAGGATCAGTCCGTACGTGCCCAGGAAGCTGCGCACCGCGCGCCGTGCAGGCCGTGGGCTGGGAAGACTTGCGGCTGCCATGGCGGAGGCCTCGGCGTGCGCGTCGGTGTGGGCGACGCCGAGGGGACGGGGTCGACGACCCCGCCCCCTCCACGCGTTCGTCGGCTAGGTCGCCGCCTTGATCGTCTCGAGGAAGGACGGGTTGCCGCCCTTGATCTCGTAGACGCCGTAGTCGGTCAGCGTCGTGTCGCCGTTGTCGTCGATGGAGTACTTCCCGAGCACGCTCGAGCGGTCCTCCGTCGCGAACAGCGCCTTGACGATGTCCTCCTTCTTGCCGGTGCCCGAGCGCTCGATGGCGTCGAGCGCGAGCTTCATCGCCTCATAGCCGTAGATCGAGTACGGGTTGGGGTTCTTCTCGTTGTACTTCTTCTCGTAGTCGGCGAAGAACTTCCTGCCCTCGGGCGGATAGCTCTTGGGATCGAGCGTCGCCACGGTGACCTTGACGCGATTGGCGATGCTGGCCGGGATGCCTCCCTCCTTGGGATCGGTGAAGCCGGTCTCCGCCACGCCGTCGGGGCCGTAGAGCTTCGCCTTGGGCAGCGCCGCCGCGAAGTCCTTGAAGATCTGGACTCCGTTGGAGGCGGTGATCCCGCTAAATACGAAGCAGTCGGCGCCCTGCTGCTTGGCCCGGGAGGCCAGCGACCGGTAGTTCGGCGCCTTCACGTCGATGCCCT
>DASVVS010000011.1:0-26325 GCA_036386455.1 Thermoleophilaceae bacterium | reverse complement strand
GTGTAGAGCACGCCGGACTGGTCGATCTCGCGGTAGGGCAGCACGACGAGGTCCGCGCGGCGGAAGAACGCCGGGATCTCCGGGTCGGTGACGAAGCGCGGCACGAAGCGGACCGTCGCCCCGCAGCGCGCCGCCGCCTCGCGCAGCGGCTCGACCGGCATGCGCGGCATCCCGACGATCCACAGCTCCGCGCCGCGCACCTCACGGAACGCCTCGAGCAGCACGTCGATCCCCTTGTACGGGCGCAGCAGGCCGAAGAACAGGACGACCGGCCCCTCCACCTCCGCCAGCTCGGGCGGCAGCGGCCGCTCCTCCGGCTGGCGGGTGAGGTAGTCGAACGCGCCGTGCGGGATCACGCGGATGCGCTCGTCGTCGAGCCCGAGCTCGTCGCGCAGGCGGTCCGCCCCGTGCTCGGAGTGCACGACGACGCGGTCCATCCGCCGCACGAGCCGCCGCGTGGCGGCGATCTGGCCCGGGCGCGGCTCGCGCGGGATCACGTCGTGCGCGGTGAGCACGCGCGGGCGCTTGGGGGCGAGCAGCCACACGTCGAGCGGCTGGACCGTGAGCCACTGCCAGTGGACGAGGTCGGCGGCCTCCGCACGGCCCCGGTAGCGCACCATGTCCGGCACGTGCTCGGCGAGCTTGAGCGCCATCCGTCCGCGCGCCTCGACCGGCCGCGCGGCCGTGCGCCGGTAGAAGGCCTCGCTGACCCGATATCCCTCCCCGCGCGGCACCGGCCCGTACTGGAAGCGGCTGGTCACGAGCTCGACGTCGGCACCCGCGCGGGCGAGCGCAGCGGCGAGCGCGTGGTCGTAGGGCGGCGTGAACGCCGAGGGGTCGACTAGCTGGATCCGCACGGAGGCCACCCGGAGCCGTGCGCCCATTGCGCACGCCGGCCGCCGGCCATCTCCACCGCCACGCTCCTGACGAAAGCCTCGTCGTCATGGGGACGCTCGGCGATCCCGGCGAGCTCCCAGCGCAGGAATGCAGACAGGCTCAGCCCGGTGGATTCGGCCTGGCTCTTGAGCCGCGCATGCACGTGATCGGGGACCCCACGGACCTTGATCGACCTTCCCATTCCGGGGACGCTACCGGGCGCCGCGGCACGATCGCGCGATGATTGCTCGCACGTGATCTCGTACTGCGTCGTCAACACCGATGGGCGCGAGCTGCTGATGCGCTGCCTCGACGCCATCGACCGGACCCATCCGGCGGGCGTGGAGCGCGAGGTGCTCGTGCTCGACAACGCGTCCGGCGACGGGTCGGCCGAGGCCGTGCGGGCGCGCGGTGGCGACGACCTCCGGCTGATCGCCCTCGACCGGCGCACCGGGAAGGCCGAGAACGACTCGACGCTGCTGCGCGAGGCGCGCGGCGAGTACGCGCTGCTCCTGAACGAGGACGCCGAGCTGCTGGACGGCGCGCCCGCGGCGCTGCTGCGCGCGCTGGAGGCCGATCCGAGGGCGGCCGTGGCCGCGTCCCAGCTGCTCGACCCGGAGGGTCGTCCGCAGCCGTGCGCGTGGCGGCTGCCCGGCGTGGGGACCGCGCTGGCGAGCGCGCTGCTGCTGCACCGCCGCCTCGTGGTGCAGGGCGGCGGCGAGGTCGGCTGGGCCCAGTCGAGCGCGATGCTCGTGCGGCGCGCGGCCGCCGAGGAGGTCGGATACCTCGACCCGCGCTTCTTCGTCTACTCCGACGAGACCGACTTCGAGAAGCGCCTGCGCGACGCCGGCTGGCGGATCCTGCTCGTGCCCGAGGCGCACGCGATCCACCACGAGCAGCTCTCCACCGACCTCGCCGCGGCACGCCGCCGGATCGTCGAGTTCCACCGCAACCGCGACCTCTACATGCGCAAGCACCACGGGCGCGTGCAGGCAGCGCTGGTGCGCGTGCTCACCGCCTGGCCGTACCTGCTGCGCGCGCTGGCGGCGACGGTCCTGCCCGGACACGACCCGCGCCGCTACCTCCTGCACGCCCGCCAGGCGCTCGTGCCCGGCCGCGGCGAGGGGATCAGGGAGGCGGCGGAGAGGCGGAACCGCCGTCGTGCTCCAGCTCCGCCAGCGCCTGGTCGCGGTTGAAGTAGGCGACGAGCCGGGTGACCTTGCCGTCGCGCACGTGGATCACGTTCGCGCCGCGGGTGAGCATGTCGCCCAGGTCGCGCACCATCTCGGCGACCGCACGGAAGTCGTCCCACATGGCGATCATGTCGCCCCAGGCGCGGGCAACGTCGTCGCCGCGGAACGCGCCGGGATTCGGCCCGTCGGCCAGCACCAGCTCGAAGGCCGGCGTGGCCCACTCGCGCGAGCTGAAGTCGCCGCGCTCCCACTCCCGGTAGACGGCCCGCACCAGCGCCTCGGCCTCGGTCATCGGACCCGGTTCATAGCATCAGGGCCGTGGCCGACCCGCAACCAGGCCGCCGGCGGCGCCGGCGCTGGCCCTTCGTGCTGCTCGCGCTCGTGCTCCTGGCGGGCGGCGCCGCGGCGGCCGTCGTCGCGACCCTCGGCGACGAGCCGGGCAACGTGTCGAACCCGGACGTGGAGTTCACCGACACCGAGACCCAGCCCGAGGAGGAGAAGGAGGAGAAGGAGCTCGTCTGGCCCTTCTACGGCTTCACGCCCGAGCGCACGCGCTACCTCGACGCGCCCGAGATCGACCCGCCCTTCAAGACCGAGTGGCGCACGCGGATCGGCCACCTCATCGAGTTCCAGCCGGTCTTCGCCGACGGCACGCTCTACGTGGTGCCCAACGACGGCGTGGCCCGCGCGCTCGACGCCGACACCGGCAAGATCCGCTGGTCCACGCGGGTCGGCACGCTCAACGCCTCCTCCCCGGCCTACTACCGGGGCGACCTCTACATCGCGACCCTCTCGAAGCGCATCACCGCGCTGCGCGCAAAGGACGGGCGTCAGCGCTGGAAGCGCAACCTGCCGAGCCGCACCGAGTCCTCGCCGGTCGTGATCGAGGGCACGCTCTACCTGGGCTCCGAGGACGGGACCGTGTACGCGATCAAGGCCAAGAGCGGCCGCATCCTCTGGACCTACAAGGCGGGCGGCGCGGTGAAGGGCGCGCTGGCCTACTCCGACGGCCGGCTCTTCTTCGGCGACTACAACGGGCAGGTCACGGCGCTGCGCACGAAGGACGGCTCGCGGATCTGGAAGACCGGCACCGAGGGCCGCAGCTTCGGCCGCTCCGGCAACTTCTACTCCACGCCGGCGGTCAAGTACGGGCGCGTGTACATCGGCAACACCGACGGCTTCGTCTACTCGTTCGCCGCCAGCAGCGGCCAGCTCGCCTGGCGCCACCGCACCGGCGGGTACGTGTACGCGGCGCCCGCCGTCGCGCGTGCGAAGGGCACGCCGCCGACCGTGTACATCGGCTCCTACGACGAGCACTTCTACGCGCTGGACGCCCGCTCCGGCGACGTGCGCTGGAAGTACAACGCCAAGGGACGCATCTCCGGCGCGCCGTCGGTCATCGGGCGGATCGTCTACTTCTCGGAGCTGGAGAACAAGACGACGAGCGGCCTCGACGTGCGCACCGGCCGGCGCGTGTTCAAGCTGGCGAGCGGCGCCTTCAATCCCGCGATCTCCGACGGAAAGCGCCTGTACGTCACGGGGTACTCGTCGATATTCGGGCTGGAGCCGCGGGCGCGTCCGCGGCGGGAGCGGGAGCGGGAGCGGAAGTAGGCCGCAGCAGCACGATCCCGATCGCGAGCAGCGTCCACGTGATCGGGTCCTCGAGGAACGCCGCGTAGAGCAGCGTGTGGAAGACCAGCGCGGCGAAGGCGGCCGCGAGGAACGCGCGCGTGACGAGCCGCGCGGGCGGGTCGCGGCCCGACAGCGGGCCGAGGCCGGCGAACAGCAGCCGCAGCGCCGTGACCACCAGCACGAGGTAGGCGATCAGGCCGATCGCGCCCTGCTCGGCGGCCACCGTGATCGGGATCGTGTGCGACGCCGAGGCGGCCCGGCGCGAGCTCGCCCCCTCGCGCTCGCGGAAGCGCTCGGCGAACGAGCCGGAACCGAAGCCCCAGAGCGGCCGGTCGGCCACCATCGCGAGTCCGCCCTCGACCAGCTCGAAGCGGTTGCCCGACGACTCGTCGACCTCGTCGGTCCCTATGCCCAGCGCCAGCGCGGCCACGATCGCGAGCGCGGCGCACAGCCCGAGTCCGGCCGCCACGCGCATGAAGCTCCAGCGCAGGGCCGCCAGCGCGCCGAGCCCGAGCAGCAGCGCCGCGAAGCTCGACTGGGAGAAGGTGAGCACGATCCCGCCCCAGAGCAGCGCCAGCAATGCGCCCGAGATCGCGACCGTCCGCCCGCCGCGCGCCCACAGCAGCATCGCCGCGAGCCCGACCATCACGACCATCAGGAAGCGCCCGTAGATGTTCGGGTCGAAGAACAGCGAGTTGACGCGGAAGTACGACTCGAACTGGTTCGACTCGATCACGCGGCTGTTCCAGAGCAGGTCGCGCGTGGCGTACTCGTAGAAACCGATCGCGACGAACAGCGCGGCCATCGCGATCGCCGCGGCGAAGCAGCGGGTCACGAGCCGCGGCGACCACGGCACCGCCGTCAGCAGGCGCAGGAGCAGCGTGAACGGGACGTAGAAGAACGCGAGGTTCTTGATCGCCTGCTCGAAGTCGGTGGAGTAGAGCGACTGGGCCGCGTACAGCGCGACGAAGGCGAGGATCGCCAGCTCGGGCGCGGTCGGCTTGCGCTCGCTCCACGCGCCGTCGCCGCGCAGGCGGTCGAGCGCGAACGCCAGCACGCCCGCGGCCACGACCCAGTAGAGCGGCACCAGGAGGTTCGCCGAGCCGCCGCCGGCCTCGAGCGGGATCCGGATCGGGATGGCGAGCACCGCCAGGAGCGGCAGCAGGCCGGGGCGGCGGCGCAGCAGCGCGGCGAGGGCGACGACCGCCACGGCGGCCACGGCGGCCGCGACCGCCGCACGGGTTGGGTTGTCGCGCAGGCTGCGCACCTGCGAGGTGTCCCACAGCTCCGCGAGCACGAGAACGGGGGCGAGGCCGAGCGCCGCGAGGGCCGAGAGGGCGCGGGCGCGCGGGCTGCGGAGGAGGAACGTGCCCGCGACGGCGAGGGCCGTGACGATGGCGGCGATCCCGAGCATCAGCGCTCCAGCCGATCCCAGATCCGCTGCATGACCCCGGCCACCTCCGGGCGCGACCGCAGCGCGCGCCCCCACTGCGGCGTGCCGGTGCGGACGAACAGGCCGCGGCCGATCCGGTAGGCCGCGAACGCCGGGCGGTCGGGCTCGCGGCCCGCGCCGGTGAGCAGGCGCGCGCCGGTGGCCGGCGCCGACTGCTCGAAGCGCGTGAACAGGCCGATCACGCCGTCGGTGCCGGAGAACAGGCCGAGCTCGTCGCGCGTCCGCACGAGCGGCGCGAGCAGGTCCTCGAACGTTGTCGGGTCCTCGCCGAAGATCGTCCGCTCGCGCGGACCCGTGGGCGCCGAGAGGTCGCGCCGGCCGAGCCGCACCTCGCGCCGCAGCGAGTCGGTGCCGAGCGAGACGACGGTCCCGCCGCGCTCAACGTACCTGCGCAGCGCACGGCCCACCTGGGCCGGCAGCCAGCGCTCGTCGCCGGCCAGGAGCACGCCGCTGCGCGCGGCGAGGTCCGGCGCCCCGCCCGCCCGCGCCAGGCCGATGTCGGTGTCGATGTCATAGCGCAGCCGGCGGCGCTGGAGGAACGCGAGCAGCGGCTCGATCTGGCGGTCGAACCCGGCCGGCAGGGCGCCGCCCGCCAGCGGGCGCGTGAGCGGGATCGAGTCCGCCACGTCGAGCGTGTCGGCGAAGCCGTCGAGGTCGTCGTCGACCGGGTTGCGCCCCTGCCAGGTGATCGCCGGCACGACCACGAGCACCCTCGCCCGCGTGGGCCTGCGCACGGTGAGCGGCACGCGCAGCGGCCGGCTGCCAGCCGCGATGCGCACCACGTACTCGCCCGCGGGCAGCCGCCGCGGCACGCGCAGCTCGGCGGTCCGGCCGCGCGAGGTGCCGCGATGCAGCACGCGCTCGGAGCCGACCCGCGAGAGCCGCCACGGCAGCGGCCCGGTGGCCGCCACCACCGGGATGCGCGCGACCGCCCCCGCGGCCACGGCCTCGACCGGCAGGATCGCCTCGGGACCGGCGATCCGCACGCCCGTGCGCGGCTGGGCCTCGTCACGGCGCGGCGGCAGACGCCCCGGCGCCGTGCCCTCGATCAGCGCGCGGTTCTGCACGGTCACCGAGAACGCGTACGTGCCCTCCGGCGCCGGGCGGCCGCGCACGCGACCGTCCCAGACGCCTACGTGGTCGCCGCGCTTGACCCTGAAGCTCGCCACCTGGCGCACGCGCTCGCCGTCGGTCCGCCAGACGCGGAAGACCGGCTGCACCACCGCCGGGCCCGTGAAGCGGACCGTGACCGAGACGCGCCGGCCGGAGGCCACCCGCCCCGGCGTGGCCGACAGCAGCCTCGGCCGCGGCGCGGCCGTGGTGAGCACGATCCCGCGCGGCCCGGTGACCGCCCGGCCCTGCTCGCGCAGCGTCACGCGCACGAAGTAGGTGCCGTCGCGCGGCACGCGGCCGGAGTCGGCGCGACCGTTCCAGCTCAGCCGGTGGGTGCCGGAGGGCAGGCGCCGGTCGCTCGCGAGGCGCCGCACGCGATCGCCGCCGGTGTCCACCACGTCCACGGTCACCCGGTCGCCCTTCGGCAGCTGGAACGAGATCCCGGCGCGCTCCTTGCGGCCGTCGCCGTTCGGCGAGAAGAAGCGCTGCAGCGCGAGCCGCTTGACGACGGGGTCGCTCGTCTTCAGCTTCTGCGTGACGAAGAACGCGCCGCCCGTGGCGGCCACGAGCAGCGCGAAGACCACGCGGGCGACGGCGCTGCTCGACACGGACGCAGCGTACCCGGCGGCCGCTCCGCTCACGGGAGCGGGATCAGCGCACCGTTCGGGACCTGCCGCAGGCCGAGGGCGGCGATGCCGCCGGGCTCGTGACGGGCCAGCGCACAGCGGATCGTGCCGCCGTGGCAGACGACCAGCGCGACCTTCCCCTCGGCCGCGATGTCGTCGAGCGCCGCCCAGGTTCGGTCCATGTGCTCCTGGAGCGACTCGCCGCCCGGAAAGCGCCACTGCGGCAGCGAGTCCTTCCAGCGCTCCCAAAGCTCGGCGGCGTCGCGCCCGATGTCGTCGGCGGGCCGGCCCTGCCAGTCGCCCCAGTTCGCCTCGGCCAGGCGCGGGTCCTCGCGGGCCTCGAGCCCCAGGACCTCCCCCACGATCGCCGCCGTCTCCTTCGCGCGGCTCAGGTGGCTCGACCAGAGCGTCTCGATCGGGTGCGCCGCGGCCTCCTCCGCGAGCGCCCGCGCCTGCTCGCGGCCGCGGTCGTTCAGCGGGACGTCGCGCTGGCCCTGGATGCGGCGGGGCGGCGCGTTGTAGTCCGTCTCGCCGTGGCGGGCGAGCAGGATCAACGCTCTCCGTGGATCAGCTCGAGCGTGTCGGCGCGCAGGCCCAGACGCAGGGTCTCCAGCGAGAGCACGTCCGCCGGCAGCACGTTGCCCAGGTTCACCTCGCCGCCGAGCTGGCGGATGAACCAGACCTGCTGGTGCTTGAGCGGCGCCTCGAAGATCAGGCGCGTGCGGTCCACCTCGTGCACGATCTCGTCGATCAGGCCGGTGCGCGGCTCGCCGTCGGGCCGGTACAGGCCGGCGTCGCCCGTGGCGCGGCCCTCGCAGGTGACCCAGGCGGCGCCCGCGTCGAGCGCCGAGCGGATCAGGCCGACCCAGCGGTAGGGCGCGAGCAGCGCCGCGGGGTCCTTCTCCCCCACCTCCGCGAACACCGTGAAGTCGCGCGCGAGCGTCTCGATCAGACCCAGCCGCTCGTCGTCGGGGATCGTGACGGTGCCCGAGGAGACCTCCACGTGCTCGATCCCGAGCTCGCCGAGCCAGTCGCGCAGCCGGTCGATCCGGCCCTGGAGCCAGGCGAGCTCGGTCAGCGTTCCGCCCAGCATCACCGGCACGCCCGCGGCGCGGTAGGTGTCGAGCTTCGCGGTCAGGTCGCTGGTCACGTAGGCGCTGCCCCAGCCGAGGCGGACGAGGTCCACGTAGTCGCCGCCGCTCTCCACGAGCCCGCGCGCCTCCACGTTCGACAGCCCGGTGTCGATCACGTGCGTCAGCCCGGTTCGCCGCGGCTTCTCCGGCCGCGGGGGGAGCTCCAGGAAGTCAGGCAAGCGCTACTCCTGCGCCATGTCGGCGCCAAGGACCACGACCACCATCGCGTCCCCCGCCAGCGCCTCGGAAGCCGCGTCGATCGGCTCGATCTGCCCGATGTCCAGGCTGCGGGTGACCGCCCGGGCCTCGTCGTTGCGGCCCGGCTTGAACATCACGACGGACTCGGCCCGCTGCCGCTCGGCGGCGTTGGTCACGTTCCCGGGCCGGAAGCCGTCGCCCTCGAGCCTCGACGCGATACGCGTGGCGAGGCCGGTCGTGGCGGTCGCGTTCAGCACGGCGACCCTGACGTCGGCCGGGTTCACCTGCGCGGGCTCGGGCCGGTCGGGCTGGTCGGGCGCGACGTTGGTGTCGGGCTGCGGCTCCGGCGTGCCCTGCTCCTGCGGCGCGTCCTCCTTGGTGAGCTGGAGCACGCCGACCGTGCCCGCCAGACCGAGGATCACTATGGCGCCGACGATCAGCGCGATGTAGCGGGGCGCCGGCCAGTTGCGGCCGCCGCGCTGCGGGGGGCGCGAGCCGGGAGCCTGGCCGAGGACGGACGCGGGAGCCCCGGGGCGGGGCGCGGCCGTGCGCGGAGGGATCGTCGGGCGCGGAGGGATGGCCGGGCGCGGCCGGACCGGCGGGACCGGGCGCCGCGGCGGGAGGACCTTGACGCCGGTGCCGGTGTCGCCGGGCGCGGCCGGGCGCTCGGCGGTGCCGCTGCCCGAGGCGACTGCGCCGGCGGGCGTGGCCGCGGCGGGAGCGGCGCTCGTCTCCTCCTCGGCGTCCAGGTCCTCGGCGTCGAGGTCGGCGTCCTCGTCGGTGACGCCCTCCTCGGACCCGTTCGAGCCGGCGGTGCCGGGGGAGGCGGTGGCCGGGGCGGCTGCGGTGGCCGGGGCGGCGCCCGTGGCGGAGGCTGCTGCGGGGGCGGCTCCGCCCGTGGCGGCGGCTCCCGCGGCGGCCGCTCCTGTGGCGGCCGCTCCACCGGCGGCGGCGACCCTCGCCGGGGCTCCGCCCGCGGCCTCCTCCCCCGCGGGACGTACCTGTGGCTGCGGCCGCGCGGCTACCGGCACCGCGGCGGCTGCGCGGCCCCCGGCCTCGATCTCGGCGGCGCGCTCGGGCGCGCGGCCGGCCCACTCGCGAAGGCGCTTCACGTCGCGCGCCTGGGAGAAGTAGAGAGCGGACAGCACGGCGAGTCCGATGACCGCCGCGAAGCCCGCGTAGGAACCGATCTCCTGGATTAGCTCCACGTGCGCGTGACCTTAGCTAGGCACCCGGCCGCTCGGCGGCCCGCACCGCTCACCCGGCCCGCTCGGGGGCCGGGATCGCGTTCTCGTCGGCGGTCGCGTTCCAGGCGGCGGAGGCCACGCGCTCGCCCGCGAGGCCGGTGACCGTGGCCGCCAGGCCGTGCGCGTCGCCCGCGTAGACGAGCTCCTCCACCCGCGCGAACGCCGCCTCCACCCACTCGGAGTCCGCCGGGGCCCGCTGCGCGGCCACGATCTTCTCCGCCGAGGTCGGCTTGGGCTGCTCGTCGGGGTTGAACAGCTCCTCGTGGATCTTCTCGCCCGGGCGGCGCCCGACGATGTCGATCGCGATGTCGGTCTCGGGCTCGTGCCCGGAGAGCCGGATCATGTTGCGCGCGAGATCCACGATCTTCACCGGGTCGCCCATCTCGAGCACGAAGACCTCGCCGCCGCGGCCGAGGTCGCCCGAGCGGATGATCAGCTGCACGGCCTCCGGGATCGTCATGAAGTAGCGGGTCATGTTCGCGTCGGTGACCGTGACCGGCCCGCCCGCCGCGATCTGGCGGCGGAAGATCGGCACGACCGAGCCCGAGGAGCCCAGCACGTTGCCGAAGCGCACCGTCGTGAAGCGCGTGTGCGGGAAGCGGTGCTGCGCGGCCTCGAGCGCCCACTCGGCGAGCGCCTTGGAGGCCCCCATCACGGTGGCCGGGCTCACCGCCTTGTCGGTCGAGACGAGCACGAAGCGCTTGGCGCCCGCGCCGCCGGCCGCGGCGGCCACGATCCGCGTGGCCACGGCGTTGTTGCGCACCGCCTCCACCGGGTTCTCCTCCATCAGCGGCACGTGCTTGTAGGCGGCGGCGTGGAAGACCACCGCCGGGCGCTGCTCGCGGAAGATCTCCTCCATCCGCACCGCGTCCTTGCAGTCGGCGAGGATCGCCTGGGCGCGGGTGAAGTGGCGGTCGTGCTCGAGCTCCCGGCGGATCTCGAAGAGGCTGTTCTCGGCGTTGTCGACCATCACCAGCCGCGACGGCCCCACCCGCGCGATCTGCCGGCACAGCTCGGAGCCGATCGAGCCGCCCGCGCCGGTGACCAGCACCACCTCGCCGGCGAGGTAGGCGCCCACGCGGTCGATCTCCATCCGCACGGGCTCGCGCCCGAGCACGTCCTCGACCTTGACCTCGCGCACCTGGCGCATGAGGTTCACGCCGCCGGCGAGCAGCTCGAAGGTGGTGGGCAGCGTGCGCACCGGGATGCCGCGCTGGCGGCAGGCCGTCACGACCTTCTGGCGCACCACGCCGGGCGCCGACGGGATCGCGATGATCACCTCGCCCGGCTCGGAGGCGTCGAGCACGCGGTCGAGCTCGCGGGTCGTGCCCTCGACCTTCACGCCCGCCACGCGCATGCCCTGCTTGCGCGGGTCGTCGTCCACGAACGCGATCGGAATGCCGAGGTCGGGGTTGCGGCGAAGCTCCGCCGCCACGAGCTGGCCGCCGTTGCCGGCGCCCACGATCAGCACCTCGCGCGCGCCGCGCCGGGCCAGCGCGCCGCGGTACGGGCGCTCGATCACGGCGCGCACCACGAAGCGCGCGCCGCCCACGAGCGCGAGCGTGAGCAGGAAGTCGAGCGCGATCACGCCGCGCGGCGGATCGTTCGCGACCGACGGCGGGATCAGGTAGAAGACGCCGACCAGCACCATGCTCGAGACGAGGACCGCCTTGAGGATCGACTCGAAGTCCTGCTGGTCCACGAAGCGCCAGAGCTTGTGGTAGAGCCCGAAGACGGCGAAGACCGCCAGCTTGCCCAGCGTGACGAGCGCGAGCGACTCCCAGAGCAGGTCCTCGTAGCGACCCGGGATGCCGGGATCGAAGCGCAGCACGTACGCCATCGAGTAGGCGAGCGCCACCAGGCAGGCGTCGATCAGGACCTGCGCGGTCCGGCGCACCGCCACGGAGTCGAGGATGCGGGTAGTCACTCTCGGAGGGTCACCGTGGGAAAACGCAGTCTAGGCCCCGCTAGCCTAGTGCGCCGCCATGCTGGTACTGGCTTCGTTGACAGACCCGCTGGTCGAGTTTGCGACGGGTGTCGTGGAGGACATCGGGTTGCTCGGGATCTTCGTCCTGATGCTGCTCGAGAGCGCGTGCATCCCGATCCCGAGCGAGGCCACCATGCTCTTCGCCGGCTTCGCCGTGAGCGAGGGGGAGTACTCCCTGTTCGCCGCGACGATGGTCGGTTCCTTGGCGAACCTCGCCGGCTCCTGGATCGCCTACTGGGTCGGCTACGCCGGGCGCGTGGACATCCTCGAGAAGCACGGCAGGAAGCTGCACATCAAGAAGAGCCACCTGGAGTGGGCCGACCGCTGGTTCGAGAAGCACGGCGACGCCACCGTCTTCTTCACGCGCATGCTGCCGATCATCCGCACGTTCATCTCGCTTCCGGCCGGCGTGGCGCGGATGCCGTTCTGGCGCTTCAGCGTCCTCACCTTCCTCGGCTGCGTGCCGTGGGTCCTGCTGCTGACCTACATCGGCAAGCAGGCCGGTGACAGCTGGGAGGACTGGAAGGACTCGCTGCACTACGTCGACTACTTCGTGGCCGCGTGCATCGTGATCGGGGTCGTGTACCTGGTCATCCGCAACCGCCGCGGCGGCGGGGGCGCGCAGCCGGACGCCGCCGACCCCGCGGCGGAGACCCCCTAACGTCGGGGCGGCTCCTCCCCGTCCAGGCGGTGGCGCTCGGCGCGCTGCAGGGGCCGGCGGAGCTGCTGCCGGTGTCGTCGTCCGGACATCTCGTGCTGGTGCCGGCGCTGCTGGGCTGGCGCTACGGCGAGCTGGACGCGGAGCTGCGCAAGTCCTTCGAGGTGGCGCTGCACGCCGGCACGGCCTTCGCGCTCCTGATCGGCCTGCGCCGCGAGGTGGACGAGGCGGTGCGCGACCTCGACGCCGCGCGCGTGGTCCGGCACGCGCTGGAGTTCCTGCCGGCGGGCCTGGTGGCGCTGGCGCTCGAGCGGCGGATCGAGGAGCGGCTGGGGTCGGCGCGGGGGGTCGCGCTCGCGCAGGTCGGAGCCGGACTCCTGCTGGGCCTGGCCGACCGGGCGCCCGCCGAGCGGCGCGACGCCGGGGCCCTCGACGCGCTGGCGATCGGCGTGGCGCAGGCGGCCGCGCTGGCGCCCGGGGTCTCGCGCAACGGTGCCACGCTCACCGCCGCGCGCCTGCTGCGCTTCGAGCGGCCGGCCGCCAACCGGCTCTCGCGCCACGCGGCGCTGCCGATCATCCTCGCCGCCACGGGGCTCAAGGGCTTCCGGCTTGCCCGCCGCGGAATGGCGCGCGAGGTCGCGGGGCCGTTCGCCGCGGGCGCGCTCGCCTCGTTCGCGTCCACGCTCGCCGCCACGAGGCTGGTGCGCGCGATGGACGAGGCGCCGTCGTACCTGCCGTTCGCGGCCTACCGGGTCGTGCTGGGCGCGGCCGGGCTCGCGATACTGCGGCGGCGATGATCGAGCCGCTCGACCGCCTCTACGACGCCTGGAACCGCAGGGAGCTCGAGCACGTGGCCGAGATCTTCCACCCGGACGCCGAGTTCCGGACCTCCGGCGACTATCCGGGCGTGGCCGCCGTCTACCGGGGGCACGACGGCGTCCGTGCGTTCTGGCGGGACTTCAACGAGATCTGGGAGGACCTTCGCATCGAGCCGCACCGCTACGAGGAGCTGGGCGACCGGGCGCTCGTGCTCTGGCGCTTCTCCGGCACGGGCCGCGGCGGCATCGTCGTGGAGCGCGACGGCGCCCACCTCGCGCGGGTGGAGGACGGGCTGATCGTGGACCTCCAGGCCTACGGCTCGTGGCCGCGGGCGCTGGCCGCCGCCGGGCTCGGCGGGTAGCCCGTCTCCCGGCTGCGGTTCAATGGGGCGGTGAGCGAGCGCGCCTACGCACAGGCCGGGGTCGACACCACGCGCGCCGAGAGCGCCGTGGCGGGCCTGGTCGCGGTGCTGCGCGGGATCGACACGGGGCGCCCGTCGCGCGCCGTGCTGGGCTCGGGGCACTACGCGAACGTGCTGCGGCTCGACGACTCCACCGGCATCGCCCTGTCGACCGACGGCGTGGGGTCGAAGGTGATCGTGGCCGAGCAGCTCGGCAAGTTCGACACCGTCGGGATCGACTGCATCGCGATGAACGTGAACGACGTGATCTGCGTGGGCGCCGAGCCGCTCGCGGTGCTCGACTACATCGCGGTCGAGGACGCCGACCCGGACATGCTGCGCGACATTGCGGTGGGGCTCCGCGCCGGGGCCGAGGACGCGGGCGTGGAGATCCCCGGCGGCGAGCTGGCGCAGCTGCCGGAGCTGATCCGCGGGCACCCGTCGCCGCGCGGGTTCGACCTGGTGGGCGCGTGCTTCGGCACCGTGGCGCTCGACTCGATCGTCACCGGCTCCGCCATCCAGCCGGGCGACGCGGTGATCGGGCTGCCGGCCAGCGGGGTGCACTCGAACGGACTCACGCTCGCGCGGCGCGCTCTCCCGGACCTCGACGAGCGGCCCCCCGAGCTGGGCGGGGCGAGCGTGGGCGAGACGCTGCTCGAGCCCACCGTGATCTACGTACGCGCCGTGCTCGACCTGCTGCGCGCCCCGGACGTCGACGTGCGCGGCCTGGCCCACATCACGAGCGGCGGCCTGCTGAACCTGCTGAGGCTCGAGGCGGAGGTGGGCTACTCGGTAGACCAACCCCTGCCGCGTCTGCCGGTCTTCGAGCTGATCGCAGAGCGCTCCGGCGCCGGGGAGGCCGAGCTGCAGGAGGTCTTCAACATGGGCTGCGGCTTCTGCGTGGTGGTGCCGGCCGAGCAGGCCGACGCGGCCGTGGCGCTCGCGGCGGAGCGCCATCCGGGCGCTGCCGTGATCGGCAGCGTGACCGGCGAGGCCGGCACCGTGGAGCTGCCGGCGCTGGGCCTGCGCGGCCGCGAGGGCGCCGGCTTCTCAGCCGCCGCCTAAACGCTACGGAACACGAGCAGGCGCTCGCGCGTGCCTACGCTAGTTCTTATGCAGGATCAGCGGTGTCTACGCGATCCACTGGCGTCCTTTGCACGCAACGATCGCTGCTGGTGCGGTTCGGACCGCAAGTACAAGCAGTGTCACGGGGCGGGACCGCGCTGGCCGCCGGGCGCGCCCCTGCCCCACAAGGAGCCTGAACACGGCGGTGTATGGGTCGCTCCTGATGTCGTACTCCCCAAAGACGCCTTGGAGGACATGACACGGCAGATGCAGGGTGCGCCCATTTGGGCGCCTTCGGACCAGCCGCAGCAGAGACCGATCATTGTCTCGTCCTTCTCGCACCACATCGCAGGACTCGAACCTGAGCAACCGCCGTTGGCCCTCTCACAGATCGCGGTGATGAGAAGCGACGGCATTGATTCACTCGGACTCGGTTCAGATGACCCGGACTACTTGGAGAAGCGCTTGAACAGCTTCTCCGATCAAGATCACGAAGCACTCATCAAGCTCATCTTCTCGACTGGGCGCGCAACGTTGGACCGGCTCCTCGCAAACACAGGGGAGCAAGAGCCGCCTACCGCGCTGTGGGCGGAAGGTGCCGACCCTCGAAGCATCGCTGGGCAAACTTTGCTTTGGGCGGACCACTACCTCGCGGACGACGCGGTTGCGGGCCAGCTCCTACACCACCCTGAGAAGGATGCGCTGCGTCACCTAGCCCGCCCGCTTGCGCGAGAGATGAGTCTCAGGCCTTTGCTCGAAACCGGAGTCGTGGCCCTCGTCCCTCTTGAAGTAGCAAGCCTCCTTGTAGCGGATGACGCTTACTCGGCTACCGAGCACGACTTAGCGGTCGCGCCCTTGGTCGACTGGATCCTCTCGGAGTTAGTGGTCGAGGGGCCCACAGCACGCGAAGTCATCTTTGTGAGGGCGCGCGATCACGACGACGAAGCGATGTACATCTACGGGCGCATACAGGGCATGGACGACGCTGGAGTGGTAACCAGCACCTCCCTTACGCACAGCTACGACCCCGACCACAACTACGGCCCCTGGATCGATCAGAGCAAACGTCAAGTAGCGGCGAGACTCTTGCAGGGCATCAACATGTCGGTAGCTGTCGCCCATGCACTCGGAGGGCATGCCCTCGCGACCACACCGTTCGTGGGCCGAGTACTCGCGCGGAAGGAGCACCCATCGAATCCTGCCCAATCACTTGTGTGGGCGGACGTACCGACGCTTCCTCAAGCCTCAGCGACCGCCTTGGCCAAGCTGGCGCATGAGGACGAGACAGTGGAAGCTCTGCGACGCACTGTACGCAGGTCATTCGCTGAGGCTCCTGGAGTCGACGCGGCCGCGGCGCGAGAACTCGCTGAGCAACTGCATGAGGATGCACGAGTTCTCAATCGCACGATGCGACGAGAGCAGCGCTGGAAACTCGTTGCGCCAGCGTCGTTGTCTTTGGCAGGCATCGGCATCGGTGGATTGACCGGCGGCCCGCTAGGCGTAGTCGCGGGCGCCCTCGGAGGATTGGCCGGCCTCGTCGGAACTAGAGCCGAGCGAGCCGCACACCGAGAAAATCCTGCATATGCACTGCTGTTCGCCCAGCGGGAGCGGCGACGTGAGGAGCGCGCCGCCTAGCCCTTCGGGTACGGATCCTGCGCGCTGTCGCCGCCGGTCACGGTGTTCCACGAGCCGTTGCCGCAGTTCGGGCACGGCGGGAGGTGCTTCGTGGAGCCGACGTCGATCGTGTTGCCGCAGCTCGTGCACGAGTAGGTGCCGGCCGAGACGTCGCTGCCTGCGGGTACGGGTTCCGCCATCGCTGGTTCCTCCTTCGGTGGTCTCCTCAGCGCCTACCCGGCGGGGCGCCGCGAAAACGCCCTCAGGCCAGCTCCCAGAGGTGCCCGGTCAGCGCGGGGACCGGCCGGACCTGCCACTCCGAGGCGAGCCGCCACAGCTCCGCGTGGGCCCGCGGCCCGGGCAGCCCGCAGACCTCCTGTACCTCCAGGGTGGCCATCCGTCCGAACCGGCGTAGAGCATCCAGAGGCGGCGGGCGCTCCCTGCCCCCCGGATCGGCGCCCGCCGCCAAAGCCACCTCGCGGAGCTCGTCATACGGCGTAGGCCCGAACCACCACCTGCGCGTGCCGTCCTCGCCCACGAACACGGCGGCCGGGATCGACACGCGCTCGCCGGTCTCCGCGTCCGCCACCTGCCCGGCCGCCCGGGCCTCGTCCGGCACGGCGCGCGCCTCGTCGAGGTCCGCCCCGAACGCCTCCACGATCGCGTGCGAGCCCAGGTCCACGCGGAAGCGCTCGACCCCGAGCCCGGCCTCGCGCGCCAGCTCCACGAGCGCCTCGGTGGTGTCGAGCTTGCGCCGCAGGCACATCAGCCCCTCGCGCAGCGCCCGCAGGTAGCGCGTGGCCGCCTCCTCCCCCTGCTCGGCCGCCGCCTTGACCGCCATGCACGCGGGGTACGTAGAGCGGATGGGCGACTCCTTCCAGAGCAGCGGGTCGATCGGCATCCCGGAGCTGTCCGCGACGCCCAGCCAGTGCAGTGCCAGCCCGCGCGTGTCCTCGGGAATCTCGCGCGAGAGACCGACCATGAGCCAGGACCAGGACACCGAGTCGCCGAACTCCTGCATGAGCCGGCGCACCGCCGGCTCGGCAGCCCACGACCACGGGCAGCCCGGATCGGTGAAATAACGCGCTTGGACCGCCACGCCCCGCAAAATAACGACCCGTGATCGGCACCCTGATCAACGGCCGCTTCCGGCTCGAGGAGCAAGTCGGCTCCGGTGGCATGTCCACCGTCTACCGCGCGTTCGACGAGACGCTCGAGCGCACGGTCGCGATCAAGCTGATGCACCGCTCGCTGTCCGGCGACCCGCAGCAGCTCGAGCGCTTCCGCCGCGAGGCCCGCGCAGCCGCCCGGCTGTCTCACCCCAACGTCGTGACCGTCATCGACGCCGGCGAGGACGACGGCCACCCGTACATCGTGTTCGAGTTCGTCGACGGCGAGACGCTCAAGGCCCGCATCAAGCGGCTCGAGAGGCTGCCGGTGGTGGAGGCCGTGGCGTACGCGATCGAGATCGGCCGCGCGCTGGGCGCCGCCCACGCCGAGCGGCTCGTGCACCGCGACGTGAAGCCCCAGAACGTCCTGCTCGACCCCGAGGGCCGGGCGAAGGTGACCGACTTCGGCATCGCGCGCTCGCTGGAGGACGGCAGCCTCACGGCGACCGGCCGCGTGGTGGGCACCACCGACTACGTGTCGCCCGAGCAGGCGCTGGGCCAGGAGGTCTCGGCCGAGTCGGACGTCTACTCGCTCGGCATCGTGCTCTACGAGATGCTCACCGGCGCACTGCCGTTCAAGGCCGAGAGCCAGGTGGGCGTGGCGATGAAGCACGTGCAGGACGCGATGCCGGACGTGCAGGCGGTGCGGCCGGAGGTGTCCGCGGCGCTGGCGGCCGTGGTCGAGCGCGCGACGGCCAAGCAGCTCGAGAACCGCTACGCCGACGTGGACGAGATGGTCTGGGAGCTCGAGCAGGCGCTGGCCATCGAGGCCGCGCGCGCCGGCGAGGCCACGGGGGAGGCCACGACCGTGCTCCAGGCGCTGCCCGACGAGACCGGCGAGCTCGCGCCCAGGCGGCTGCGCAGGCCGCGGCGCGTGCTGATCGTGTCGGGCCTCGTGGCGGCGGCGCTGATCGCGACCGCGGTCCTGCTGGTGACCAACACCCGCCGCGGCAGCGAGCCGGAGGAGCCCGCTGTCGCGGCCGCGCCGCAGCCCGTGGCGGTGCCGCTGCGAGCCGCGCGCGACCACGACCCGTTCGGCGACGACAGCTCCGAGCACCCCGAGCAGGCCAGGTTCGCGATCGACGACGACCCCGAGACGACCTGGAGCACCGAGCAGTACTCGGCCGGCCTGGGCGGCAAGAGGGGCGTCGGCATCTACCTCGACGCGGGCACGCCGGTGGCCGCGCGGCGGCTCGACGTGCGCACGCCCACGCCCGGGTTCGAGGTGCAGGTCTACGGGTCGAACCAGGCGCCGTTCGCCGACCCCGGGCCGGAGGCGTTCACGCGCTGGGGCCAGCCGCTCGCCCAGAAGCAGGTCGACGCCAAGCGCAGCATCGCGATCGACACCCGCGGCCGCACGCTGCGCTACTACCTCGTCTGGATCGTCAAGCTGCCGCCCACGGGAGAGAAGGCGGAGATAGGCACGCTGCGGCTGCTCCGCTAGCGCCTACTCGCCCGGCTGCGGCCCGTCGGTGCCGCCCTCGCCCTCCTCGCCGGGCGGGGTCTCCGGCTCCTCGAAGCGGCCGACCGTGAGCGTGACCCTGGTGCCGCGCGGGTGCTGTCCCGAGGAGGGGCTCTGGCTCAGGACGATCCCGTCCTCCTCCTGGTCGGTCGTGACCTCCTCCTCGACGCTCACCCTGAAGCCCGCGTCCTGCAGCCGGTCGCGGGCCTCCGCCAGGCTCTCGTCCTCCACGTTCGGCACCGGCACCTCCTCGGGCGGGCCCTCGGACACGTTGATCGTCACGCGCGTGCCCTCGTCCACCTCGGTGCCCTCCGCCGGGTTCTGGCCCGTCACCTCGTCCTCGGGCTCGTCCGACTCCACCCGGTTCACCACCGGCGTCAGGCCGGCGCCGCTCAGCTCCGCGCGCGCGTCCTGCACGTCGAGGCCGACCACGCCGGGCACCTCCACGCGCTCGGGGCCGGTGCTGACGTAGAGCTTCACCCGCGAGCCCGCGCGCTGCTCGGTGCCGCCCTCCGGGTCGGTGCGCGTGGCGTTGCCGGCCGGCACGCGGGAGGACGGCTCCTCCTCGTCGGTGACCTGGAACCCGGCCTCGTTGAGCAGCTTGACCGCGGTGGCCTTGGTCTTCCCGCGCACGTCCGGGACGACCTTCTCCCCCGGCCCGCTCGACACGTTCAGCGTGACCGTCTCACCGCGCTGCACCTCGTCGCCGGCGGCCGGCTCGTGGCTCACGACGGTCTGCACCGGCGCCTCGCTGCGCACCGGCTTGACCTCCGTCTTCAGGCCGAGCCGGGCGAGGTCCGCCACCGCCTGGGGCGCGGGCTTGCCCACCTCGTTCGGCACCTCCACCATGTCCGGGCGGGTGAGCGCGAACGCCAGGGCGGCGCCGGCGAGCAGCAGCGCGAGCGCGGCCAGCATCAGCCAGCGCCGGCGGCGGCTCGGCTCGCCGTCCTCCTCGCCCTCGCCCGCAGCGACGGCGGCGACCGCCACCCAGGCCGCGGTCTCCTGGCCCGGGTCGCCCGAGCGGATCGCCTCGCGCGCCGACTCGAGCATCGCCGCGAACTCCTCGGCGCTGCCGTAGCGCCCCGCGGGCTCCTTCTGCAGCGCCCGCATCACGGCCGCCTCGAGCGCCGGATGCACGTCGGGGCGCACCTCGCGCAGCGGCGTGGGCGGATCGCTCACGTGCCGCAGCGCGATCGCCACCGCGCTGTCGCCGCTGAACGGGACGTACCCGGTCAGCATCTCGTAGATCATGATCCCGATCGAGTAGATGTCCGAGGCGGCGTCGACCGGGTGGCCCTGCGCCTGCTCGGGCGAGAGGTACTGCGCGGTGCCCATGATCGACCCGGTCTCCGTCATCTCCGAGGCTCCGGCGCGCGCGATGCCGAAGTCCGTGACCTTCAGGCGCCCGTCCGGCCCGCAGATGACGTTGTGCGGCTTGAAGTCGCGGTGCACGATGCCGTGGCGGTGCGCGAACCCGGCCGCCTGGAGGATCTGCAGCGCGTAGTCGATCGCACGCTCCTGGTCGAGCGGCGCCTCCTCGTCGATCACCTGCCGCAGCGTGCGCCCGGGCAGGTGCTCCATCGCGATGTAGTAGGTGCCGTCGTGCTCGCCGCGGTCGTAGATGCCCACCACGTGCGGGTGCTGCAGGCCGGCCGCCGCCTGGGCCTCGCGCTTGAAGCGCTCCACGAACTGCGCGTCGCGCGCGAAGCGGCGGTGCAGGATCTTCAGCGCGACGTCGCGGCCGAGCTGGCTGTCGTGGGCGAGGTACACGTCGGCCATCCCGCCGGAGCCGAGCCGCGAGCGAACCTCGTAGCGGCCGTCGACGATCGAGCCCGCGGCTACGTCAGCCACCGTCGCCCCCGAGCAGCGCCTGCATGACCTGCTTGGCGAGCGGCGCGGCGATCGTGCCGCCCTGGCCCTGCGTGCGCTCGACGGTCACGGCGATCGCCACCTTCGGGTCGTCGAGCGGCGCGAACGCGATGAACCACGCCTGGTTCGACGCTCCGTTGTCGACCTCCGCGGTGCCGGTCTTGCCGCCCGAGCGGATCCCTGCCAGGGCGCTGGCCGTGCCGGTCCCCTCCTCCACGACCTTGCTCATCATCCCGCGCAGCTCGTCGGCCGACTGCCTGCTGATCACGCGCCCCCTGCGCTTGGGCCTGATCCGTCCCCGCAGGCTGCCGTCGGGCTCCACCACGCGGTCCACGATCCGCGGCTCCATGAGGATCCCGCCGTTGGCCACGGCGGCGGCGACCATCGCCATCTGGAGCGGCGTGACCTGCAGGCGCTCCTGGCCGATCGCCACGCGCCCGATGTCGATCGCGTCGTCCTCGTCGAGCAGCCGCTGGCCGCTGTAGATCCCGCTCGGCGTGATCTGCGATACCGGGTAGTCGAGCGGCGGCTCCGACAGGAAGCCGAACCGCTCCATGTACTTGAGCATCGTGCCCTTGCCGAGCCGCTCGCCCACCTCGCCCCAGACGGTGTTGACGGAGTTCGTCAGCGCGTCGGTGAGGTTGATCGTGCCGAAGTCGGCGCCGCCCGAGTTCGCCAGCGGCACGCCGCCGACCGGCTTGTTGTTGCGCCCGTCGACGAGGGTGCCCGGGTTGTAGCGGCCGCTGTCGAGCGCGGCTGCCGCGGTCACGACCTTGAACGTGGAGCCCGGCGGGTAGCGCGCCTGCGTGGCGCGGTTGAACAGCGGCGAGGTCTGGTCGCGGTTGAGCCGGGAGTACTGGCTCGGGATCGAGTTCGGGTCGAAGTCCGGGATGCTCACCATCACCTTCACCGCGCCGGTCTTCGGGTCGAGCGCGACCACCGACCCGCGGCGGCCCGCGAGGCCCTGGATCGCCGCCCGCTGCGCGCCCGCGTGGAGGTGGGTGCGGACGTCGTCGCCCTCCTTCACCCCGCCGCCGAGCTGGTCCACGATCGACTCGATCTCGTCGTGCTCGCCGATCAGCTCGTCGTTGTAGGAGCGCTCGATCCCGGCGCTTCCGCGCGATACGTACGAGTAGCCCACCACGTGCGAGAACAGCCGCGACTGCGGATAGACGCGGTAGTAGCGCTTGGTCTCGCGGTTGCCCGTGCGGCGGTTGGTCGCGAGCTTGGTGCCGTCCTCGGCCAGGATCAGCCCGCGCGGGATCCGCTGCGCCTTGAGCAGGGGGCGGCGGTTGGACGGCTTCTCCTTGAGGTCCTCGGCCCCGAACACCGTCCACCACGACGTGAAGCCCACGAGCACGCCGAACAGCAGCACGAACACCACGAACAGGCGCCGGAGCGGCTTGTTCATACGAGCCCCCCGCGCTGCCCGGCCGGGTCGCGGCGCGCCTTGTCGGACACGATCAGGAGCAGCGCGATCAACACGAAGTTCGCGACTATCGAGCTGCCGCCGTAGGAGACGAACGGGAACGTGACGCCCGTGAGCGGGATCGCCTTGACCACGCCGCCGACGATCACGAACACCTGCAGCGCGAACACCGACGCCAGGCCGGCGGCGAGCAGCTTGGAGAAGCCGTCCGTGGCCAGCACGGCGGTCTTGAAGCCGCGCGCGACGATCAGCAGCGCGGTCATCAGCACGGCCGTGGCGCCGAAGAGGCCGACCTCGGTGGTGATGACGGAGTAGATCAGGTCGGTGTGCGCCGCCGGCAGGATCGGCGTCCCGTCGGATTGCTGGAGCAGCCCCGCCCCGAAGCCCTCGCCGAACAGCCCGCCGTCGGCCATCGCGTAGAGCGACTGCGAGATCTGGTAGCCCTCCTTCTCCACGAGCTCGGGCCGGAACGGGTCCTGCCACACGTCGATCCGGTCCTGCACGTGCGAGATCCGGTTCGACAGGAACCACGCGCCGAGGAAGAACATCGTCGCGCCGCCGAGTATCAGCGACGTGCGCGAGGTGGCCACGTACACGAGCGCGAGGAAGCCGCCGAAGAACATCAGCGAGCTGCCGAGGTCGCGGATCACGATCAGCATCAGCATCGCCAGGCCCCAGATCACGAGCAGCGGCCCGAGGTGCTTCATCGACAGCCGCGGCAATCGCCCGCGCACGAGCACGTCGCGCGTCTCGCTCAGGTAGCTCGCGAGGAAGACGATCACGGCCAGCTTGGAGAACTCCGCCGGCTGGAACTGCACCGGCCCGAAGCCCACCGACAGGTACGCGCCGTTGGTGACCTGCCCGATGCCGGGCACACGCGGGAGCATCAGCATGCCGATGCCGCCGAGCGCGATGATGTAGCGGTAGCGCTCGAGCACGCGATGGTCGTGACGCAGCGCGAGGATCGTTCCCGCGAACGCCAGCAGCCCGACGACGAACCACTGCGCCTGCTCGCGCGCGAAGTCCTCGTCGAGGCGATAGAGCATCACGAGGCCGAAGCACGCCAGCACCGCCACGAGCGGGAACAGATAGGGGTCTGCGTGCGGCAGCATCGTGCGCAGCACCATGTGCGCGGCGAGGCACAGGCCGAGGAAGATCAGCCCGTACGTCAGCGACAGGTTCGACAGCAGGTCGTTGCGCTGGATGAACACCGCCGTGAAGCCGGCCGTCACGAGCAGCGAGGCCGGGATCAGCGCGAAGAGCTCGCGGTTGCGCTCGGTCACGAGGCGACCCGCCCTCGCTCGAGCTCGCGCATGAGGTCGGCGGCGTCGTCGTGGGAGCGCAGCGTGTGGTCGATCAGCCGCTTGCGCCGCGTCGCGGGGAGGGTGTCGACGCGCACGGCGGAGACGTAGGTCGGGCTGTAGAGGTCCAGGCCCGCGGGCAGCTCGTACGGCAGCCCGCGGTACATCGTCACGAAGCCGTCCTCGTCGGTGCCGACGAAGTACACGGCCTGGTTGGCGATGTAGGCGCCGAGCCCGAGCGGCACGACGATCAGCGCGAGGATCGCGAACAGCATCCCCAGGCGCCGCCCGCGGCGGCGGCCGGAGCGCTCGTCGTGCGGCGCGGCGGGGACGATCGGCTGCAGGCGGCGCGGACTCGGAGCCGGCTCGGCGTACGCGCCGCGCGGATCCTCGTACGCGCGCCCCGACGGGGCCCGCGGCGCTGCCGGCGCCGGCGCCTGCGACTGGGCGACGGCTTCGCGGACCTGCGCCTGGCTCGGCGCGGCGACGCCGACCTGCGTCGGCTGCTCGACCGCGGGGTCTGGGCCGCCGACCTCCTCGAGCGCGAACAGGACGACGGTGATGTTGTCGCGCCCGCCGGCGGCGTTGGCGGCGTCGATCAGCGCGCGGCCGGCGTCGCGCAGGTTGCTCGCACCGCGCACGATGTCGGCGACGCGGCTCTCGGACACCATCGACGTCAGGCCGTCGCTGCAGAGCAGAAAGACGTCACCGGCCTCGCCGCGCCAGGAGTGCGTGTCGACCTGCACGTCAGGCTCGGGCCCGAGCGCGCGCGTGATGATCGAGCGCTGCGGGTGCTCGTCGGCCTCCTGCGCGGTCAGCGGGCCGCGGCGGCGCATCTCCTCGACGAGCGAGTGGTCCTCGGTCAGGCGCTGGAAGTCCTCGCCCCGAAGGCGATACGCGCGCGAGTCGCCCACGTGCGCGATCGCGACGTCGTTGTCGCCGACGTGCGCGGCGGTGATCGTCGTGCCCATCCCGGCGCGGTCGTGGCTGGCCTGCGACATCTCGTGGATGCGCGCGTTCGCCTCCTGCACGCGGTCGGCCAGCAGCTGCTCGGCGCTCGCGACGCGGCCGCCGCTCGTCGCGCCGGCGTCGTCGAGGCCGCGCTCGAAGGCCTCGATCGCCAGCCGCGACGCGACCTCTCCGGCCTGCGCGCCGCCCATCCCATCGGCGACGACGAACACGGGCGAGCGCGCGAAGTACGAGTCCTCGTTCGCGCGGCGCGCGCGACCGGTGTCGGAGTGCGCGAAGTAGCTTGAGTTGGCGCGCAGCATGCGATTCAGCGATCCGCGTACGTGAACGTGCTGTCGCCGATGCGCACGCGGTCGCCGGCGTGCAGCGGCTGCGGGCCGCGCAGCAGCTCGTCGTTGAGATACGTGCCGTTCGTCGAGCCGAGGTCCTCGATGACCATCATCGCCCCCTGGCGGACGAGGTGGGCGTGGCGCGAGGACGCGAACGGGTCCTCGAGCTGGATCTCGACGTCGCCGCGGCCGAGCGTCGCGCCGCTCGAGACGTCGTAGGTCATCCCGCGCTGCAGCCCCGGCACGGACTCGACGACGAGCCGCGGCGTGACGTCGTCGTCGGGCGACAGGACGTCGAGGCTGGATGCCGGGTGCATCCCGGTCGCGTCGGACGCGGCCGGCTCGTAGGCGCGGGGGGCGCCGCCGAAGGCGCCGCGGCGCAGGTCCTTCAGCGCCGAGCGCGAGACCCACAGCAGGAACAGGTAGAGGATCGCGAGGAACGCGAACTTCAGCCCGACGGAGACCGGGTCGAGCATCAGCCGGTCTCGGGGCGGTGCGAGACGCCCCCGCTCGGGTGGCGGGCGCGGCGAACGGCGGGCGCGGTCATTCGAGCTCGAAGGTGATCTCGGCGGTGCCGAGCACGATCCGGTCGCCTGCGGTCAGCGCCTCGGCGCCGGCGATCCGCCGGCCGTTGACGAGCACGCCGTTGGTCGAGCCGAGGTCGGCGATCGTCCAGGTCCCCGCGGCGAGCGGCACGACCTGCGCGTGGCGGCGCGAGACGTTCGCGTCGGACATCACGACGTCGCAGTCGCGGCTGCGCCCGATCGTCGCGCCGCCCGGCGGGATGACGTGGCGCCGGCCCTCGGCGAGCAACAGCGCGCGCGTCGCGCGCGGCCCCTGCGTCTCGTCGAGCGGTTCGCGCAGGCGACCGGCTGTCGAATAGATCATCGTGTTGCCGTGGTCGGCCTGCACGGCCTGCTCGCCACCCGCCGGCGCGCCCTCGTCGGCCGGGCGCACGACGCGCGTCTGGATGCCGAACTCGCCGAGCGCCAGGCGCTCGTCGGTGCGGAACTCGATCTGCGGTCGCGACAGCAGCGCGAGCCGCTCCCGGCGGGCATGCTCGAGCAGGTACCCGCTGAGCTCGTCGATGAGCGAGGCCTCGACCTCGCCGAAGTGCTCGCGGTCCTCGGGCGACAGCCAGACGACGTACTCGTTGGGGACGTACGTTCGCGAGACCGACACCGTCTTGTGCTCGTCCATCTCGCGCGCGAGCTTGCGCGCGAGCTCGACGGGTCGCACCTCGGAACGGAACACGCGTCCGAACGTCCCCTCTACGAGATCGGCGAGCTTCGTCTCGAGGTTGCGCAGCATGCTCATCGATGTCGCTCATGCTACGGACAAGCGTGCGCTGCGACCGCCGCGGACCGTGGCGCGCTCGCAGGGCTCGGTCGCTCGCCGGGACGCGCGGCCCGGGCGGCCGCGCTCACGCTCGCCCGCGCAGCGCGCGCGCGCCGACCGCGACGACCCCGGCCGCGAGCGCGCCGACGACCAGCCCGCGTGGCGGTCCGAGCATCAGCGCCTCGCTGAGCGCCTGCGTCGACGCCGCCAGCGCTGCGGCCCAGCCGGCCGCCGCGACGAGATCGAGCGCCGCCGAGCGGCCGCGGACGAGCACCGGCAGCAGCGCCGCCGCGAGCGCCCACAGCGCCGCGATTGCGAGCGTGCCGCCCGCCAGCAACGGCACGAGCGCGTCGCGCACCGCGTCGACGACGGAGCCGTCCCAGGCGCCCGCTGCGAGCACGTCGCGCGGCTGGCCGAACAGCAGCACGTCCGAGGTCAGCGCCTC
>DASVVS010000010.1:0-24341 GCA_036386455.1 Thermoleophilaceae bacterium | reverse complement strand
TCGGATGCCGTGGACGTTTTCTGCACCTTCACGGATCTCGGCGAGGGCGTCGTGCAGCAGGCCTACGGCCTGAGCGGCATGGACGTGGAGGAGAAGGATCGCGTGGTTCGCGCCCTCTGGGGCGAGCTGCTTCCCCTCGCCGGCAAGACCCGGGCCTGGCTGCTCGACCTCGAGGGCGACGCGTACGACCTCTGCGACGAGCTCGACCGCCCCGCGCTCCTCGGCGAGATCGACGCCTGCTACGGGTGGGACCTGTCCTTCGTGCGCGTCCCCGGAGAGGCGGCGGACGCCGAGCCCGGCTTTAGCGTCCGCTGGGCGCCCACGCTGGCCGGCCTCGCGAAGGGCGAGCTCCCTTGAGCGGACCGCGGCCGCTGGGCCGGCGAGGGGCTACCCGCCCTTGAGGTCGCCCGCGGGGCCCTCGGCGTTGTAGGCCGGGTCCTCGTCGAGCTCGGTGACGTCGGGACCCTCGTCCTCGGCGTCCTGGCCCGGCGTCTCGTCCTGCTGCTCCGGCTCGCGTTCCTCGATCATGTCGTCCTCTCCTCCTCTTCGAGTCGTTCCTTGACCAGCGGGTCCGGCTCGGGGTCGTCAGCGATCCGCGGCGCGATCGCGAACATCACCAGCACCGTCCCGAGCGCGTGGACCGCCAGCGCGATCGGCAGGAAGATCCAGTTGTCCGTGAACAGGGCGGCGATCAGGCCGACCACGAGCGCCGTGGCTGCCGTGAAGATCACGAGCAGGCGTGGCGATGAGTCGCGCATGCCCCGGCGCTACCCGGTGAGCGGCCGTGCGAATCAGGCCGCCAGGCGGCCGCCCACGAACTGGGTGACGCCGGTGATCCGCTGCTGGATCTCCCGGTAGCCGCGCTTCTCCAGCGCCCGCACGACCTCGCCCTGCTCGAACACGCGCATCCCGCTGCGGCGCCCGCTGAGGGCGATCACCGGCCGCGTGAGCGGCGTCCGCCCCTGCGAGGAGGTGAAGATCGCTATCCGCCCGCCCGGCGTGAGCACGTCGGTCATCCGGTCGAGCGCCCGCAGGGGGTCGGCGAACAGGTGCAGCGCCGCGAAGCAGCACACCGCGTCGAAGCTCGAGTCTATGAACGGAAGCTCGGCGGCGTCGCCGCGTACGTAGGCGGTGCGGTCGAGCAGCTCGGCTGCCTCGGTGTCCTCGACCGCCCGCGCCAGCATCGTCTCGGAGACGTCGATCCCCACCGCCAGCCCGTCCGGCCCGACCGTGCGGGCGAAGTCGCGCGTGAAGTTGCCGGTGCCGCAGGCCACGTCGAGCACGCCGTCCCCCGGCGAGAGCCCCAGCAGCAGCCGGGCGATCCGGTGCTCGTCCTGCATGCCGGGACCGAGCACGCCCTTCGCCACGCGTCCCAGCGCCGGCCGCCACCAGCGCTCGTAGATCGCCGGCACGATCCGGCTGACCATCAGGTCCTGCGTCATCCCGGTGGACTCCGGCGCGGCCTCGCCCACGAGGTCGAGGTAGCCCTCCGGCCGCAGCCGTCCCTCCTCGCGCGCCCACGGGGCGAGCAGCGGCAGCGCGCGGTCGAGGGCAGGGGGGAGGCGAGTGAAGGTGCGCGCCACGGCCGCGCTAGGCGGCGGGGCCGCCGGCGGCGTCGGAGCCGCGGCCCACGCCGGAGCCAGGCCCCGGGGACCGGTCGGCCGCTCCGCGGATGCTCGGCAGCTCGCGCTCGCCCTCCTGGGCCGGCCCGCGGCGCTCGCCCTCGAAGGCGATCCGCTCGAGCCGGGCGATGTGCATCTCGCCCTCCACGCGCGCGGGGTGGCCCTCGGCCAGGCCCGCGATCAGGCTGCGGATGCGATTGCGGATGTGCGGCGCGAAGTGAGGCGTGGAGGGCCCGACCAGCTCGCGCACGTCCTCGACGGTGGGCTCGCGCCCGATGCGCTGGGGGCTCTCGTACTCGCTCACGGGGCGGAGGCTACCCCTACGAGCCGCCGCCCGGCGGGCGGTCCGCCGGCACGAGCTGCAGCAGCTCGTCGACCTGCGCCTGCACGCTGGTCGAGATCGAGTCCTCGTTGCCCAGGATCCAGGCGCGGTTGTAGTGACCGTCCTTCGGGTCCTCGTAGAAGCCGGGCTGCACGTCGAGCAGGTACTGCCGCAGCGACGGGGGGAGCGCGTCGCTCTGGTCGGTCACGAGAAGCGGGGCGTAGACGCCGTTGCTGCCGAGCGCCGCGGCGGCGGCGGCGTCGAGCGGGCGCGAGGCGTTCGCGATCGTGACGATCCGGTCGCCGGCCACGATCGGCCCCCAGCCGAAGCGCTTGTCGCCGAACTGCGTGAAGGCGACCGCGCTCTCGACGGGGCTCTTCGCCTCGCCGCCGATGCGCGTGACGCGGCCCAGGCCGCCGAGCTGCTTCTCGACCTGCGGCGAGATCACCGACGGCGGGCCGAGCACGTAGATGTTGGGCTTGGAGTGCTGCTGGATGGCCTGCGAGGTCGGCTGCGGCACCTCGTTGCGCTTCACGAACAGGACCGGCGTGCCCGAGCGCGCGGCGTAGGCGGCGGCCGGCATCGCGTAGGCCGGGTCCTCGCCGGAGACCACCAGCACGTTCGGGGTGGGCTTGCCGGCGGCGCGGATCTGAAAGCGGTCGACGGCCGCCGCGATCGCGTACGGGTCGGTGCCCTTGATCGCGCCGCTCTTGACGCCGTCGGGGGCCGGCGGCCGCTCGCCCACGAGGATCACCTGCGCGCCCTCGGCCAGGGCCTGGCCGCGCGGCTTGAGCCGCCTCAGCGCGTCCTCGGTCACGGCCGGGAGGTCGCCGCCGTCGCTCAGCAGGATCGGCGCGCGCAGCGGGTTGCCGGCGAAGACCGCCGCCGCCACGCCGGCCTGCCACTGGTCCTGGTCCACCAGCGCGATCGCCGCCGGCCGGGTCTCGGCCGTGGTCGCGGGGAACAGCGCGCTCGCGACGCCGGCCGCGTCGGCCGCGGGGTCCTCCCCGGGCACGCGGATCGTGTCGCGCGTGGCCGTGGTGGGGAAGCCGAGCGCCTCGACGGCCGAGTCGTCGCCCGAGCTGACGCCCGCCCCGACCCGCTCCGCGGGATCGCCGCCGGAGTCCTCCGACTTGAGGGAGCAGCCCGAGAGCGCCGTCAGCGCGAGCAGGGCCGCGACGACGAGGGGGATCGGCCGGGGCACGTCTCGGCACGATACCGAGCACGGAGGCCGGGACCGCGCGGTTCTCGGCCGGCAACGTGCCGTCCGGTACGATTGACTGGTCAGTCAACGGGAACGTGCTGCGCCGCCGCGGCCGCTCAGCCCAGATCTACGGAGGCCTTCGGAGTGGACTTTCGGCTCACCGACGAACAGCAGGAGTGGAAGGACTACTGCAACGCATTCGCGCGCGATGTGATCCGGCCGGTGGCCGCCAAGCACGACCGCGAGCAGAGCGTGCCGTGGGACGTCATGAAGAAGGCCGCCGAGGCGAACCTCTCGGGCCTCGAGTACATCCAGAAGATGGCCACCGACCCCGACGGGCTGTTCGGCGTGATCTACGCCGAGGAGCTGCACTGGGGCTGTGCCGGCATCGCGCTCGCGATCTCGGCGTCCTCGCTGGCGGCCGCGGGAGTGGCCTCCTCGGGCACGCCCGAGCAGATCGGCAAGTGGATCCCCGAGATCTACGGCACCGGCCCCGACGACCTGAAGCTCGGCGCCTACGCGGTGACCGAGGCGGGCGCGGGGTCCGACGTCAAGTCGCTGCGCACCACCGCGGTCCGCGACGGCGACGAGTGGGTGCTCAACGGCTCGAAGGTCTTCATCTCAAACGGCGGCATCGCCGACGTGACGGTCGTCGTCGCGACGGTCGACCCGAAGCTCGGCCACCGCGGCCAGGCCTCGTTCATCGTCGAGAAGGACCGCCCCGGCTTCAAGATGGGCAAGAAGGAGGACAAGATCGGCATCCGCGCCTCGCAGACGGCGGAGCTGATCCTCGAGGACGTCCGCATCCCGATGGACAACCTCCTCGGCGGGCTCGACAAGCTCGAGAAGAAGCTCGAGCGCGCCCGCTCAGGCGAGTCCACCGGCCGCCAGTCCGGGGCGCTCGCCACGTTCGAGATCACCCGCCCGCTCGTGGGCGCCTCGGCGCTCGGCATCGCGCGCGCGGCTTACGAGTGGACGCTCGAGTACCTCGAGGACAAGTCCGACTCGGACGGCCCGCTGCTCGAGCAGCAGCGCTACCAGCAGGTGCTGGCGGACGTGGCCACGGAGATCGACGCGGCTCGCATGCTCGTCTACCGCGCGGCCTGGATGGGCCGCAACGGCGTGCCGATGACCGGTGGCCAGGGCTCGATGTCCAAGCTCAAGGCGGGCGACGTGACGATGTGGGCCACGACCACGCTCATGGACCTCGTCGGCGAGTACGCGCAGACCACCGACTGCCCGCTCGAGAAGTGGTTCCGCGACGCCAAGATCTACCAGATCTTCGAGGGCACGGCCCAGGTGCAGCGGCTCGTCGTCTCGCGCATGCAGCGGCAGATGTACCGGGAGCAGATCGCGCCCTCGCAGGAGGTCGTCGAGCAGCCGCCCGGCGGCTCGACCGGCGGCGTCATCGGCGACGCCGTCGAGGCCGTGACCGGCGCCGCCTAGGGGCGGCCCCGTGGGATCGACCCAGGCGGCGGCGCAGAGCCCGCCGCCCGGACGGACCGCCTAGTCCTCGAGCAGCTCCGCCGCCACGGCGGTGTCCGTGAGGATCTGGGCGCGCTTGACCTTGCCGCCCTCGAAGCGCCAGATGTGCACGAACGGGATCTTCGCGTCCCTGCCGCCCTTGCTCGCCTCGGTGTGGCCGAGCGCGACGACGGTGTCGCCGTCCTCGATGAACTCGTCGGGCGTGACGGTGAACTTGTCGTACGCGCCCACCGTCTCCTGGAGCGAGCCGGCGATCGCCTGCTTGCCCTCGTGCACGCCGTTCCCCGGGATGCGGGGCGACCCGGACCCCTCCCAGCGGATGTCGTCGTGCCAGTTCTCCATGGCGCCCTCGAGGTCGCCCTGCCCGAACCTCTCGTAGCCCTGCTTGAGCGTGTCGGTGTTCTGTCCCATGGCTCCTCCCCTTCGGTGACCCGAACCCTGTACCCGGGTCACAATCCCCGCACGTGATCTCGTTCGACCCAGCCGGCGCCGTCGTCGTCGCCCTGCTCGTGGGACTGCACCTGCGCGCCACGCGCACGCTCGGGCGGCGCGGCTACCGCGTCCCGCGGGGGCAGATCGCCGCGTGGTACGGCGGCGTCGCGCTGATCGCGCTCGGCCTCTTCGGACCGCTCGACCACCTCGGCGAGGACCTGCTCGTGGCTCACATGGGCCAGCACCTGCTGGTCGCCGACCTCGCCGCACCGCTGCTGCTCTTGGGCGCGCGCTCGCCGGTGCTGTTCTTCATGCTGCCGCGTCCGCTGCTCGTGGCGCTCGCCCGCCAGCCGCGCCTGCGCGCCTTCTCGCGCTTCCTGCGCCGGCCGCTCGTGGCGCTGCCCGTCTACGTCGCGGTCTTCTACACCTGGCACCTCTCGTTCGCGTTCGAGGCGGCGCTGCGCAGCGACGTCGTCCACGGCCTGCAGCACCAGTCCTTCGTGGCGATCGGGCTGCTCGTGTGGTGGCCCGTGCTCGAGCCCAACCGCTCGCGCCTGCGCGGGGAGCTGTGGAAGGCGGGCTACGTGCTCGGCTCGCGTGTGGCCACGATGTTCGTGGGGATGGCGCTGCTGATCCTGCGCGATCCGGCCTACGCGCCGTACACCGGCGCCCACGGTCTCGGCCCCGTGGCGGACCAGCAGCTCGCGGGTGGCCTGATGATGGTCGTGGACGTGCTGATCATGCTCGGGGCGGTCGCGTTCTTCTTCTGGCGGGCGGGCGTCGATCACGACCGAGCCGAGACGCGTGACGTCGCCCGGGTCGGTTAATGTGCGCCAAGAACCCCTGATGTACCGGCCGATCCTCGTCTCCGTAGTCGCTGCGCTCGCCTTGATGGTGTGGCCGCCCGGGGCGCTCGCCGCCGACTTCGCGGAGACGGCGCTCAACGTGATCCCGTCGGGGCAGTACCAGACGGCCCAGCCGGGCGCTGACGCGCAGGCGCAGCTCTACAACTCGCTCACGCCGCGCTTCGACAACGTCACCGACGCGGACCTGCCGAACTTCTTCAAGTCCGCGGCGCTCGGGCCCAGCACGGTGGTGAGCGAGGAGGTCGTGAGGCCCGGCGTGACCATCAGGCGCGACGAGTACAACGTCCCGCACGTCTACGGCACGACCAACGACGACGTCCTGTTCGGGGCCGGCTGGGTGGCCGCGTCGGATCGCAGCCTGCTCCTCAACCAGGCCCGCTACAACGGGGTCACGGCAGCGATCGACGCGCCGAACCTGTCCGCGATCGACCTGATCCGCAACCTCTACCAGTTCGAGCCGAGCGCGCAGGCGAACAAGATCGTCGCGCGGCAGACCAAGGTGCTCCAGCAGGCCGGCCCGCGCGGCGTGCAGCTGCTGCACGACATCGACGTCTACCTCTCGGGCGTCAACGCCTGGTACGCGGCCAACTCGCCGCAGACGCCCAAGTTCACGCGCACCGACGTCTACGCCCTGAACGCGGTCAAGGGCCAGTTCCTCGGCGAGGGCGGCGGCAGCGAAGCGGCCGCGAGCCAGCTGCTCGACGGGCTGCAGCGGCGCTTCGGCGCGAAGCGCGGCTTCGCGATCTGGGAGGACCTGCGCAACCGCAAGGACCCCGAGCACACGTCCACGCTCGAGAACAAGGCCTCCTACGACACCGCCACCGGATCGCGCAAGGGCACGGTCACGCTGCGCAACGGGACCTTCGACCGCGAGGGCGGCCTCAGCTCGGCCGCCACCCCCACGCGCGCCGAGGCGAGCAACATCCTGATCACGAACGGCCAGCGCTCCGCCAACGGCCGACCGCAGTTCGTGGGCGGCCCGCAGATCGGCTACTTCTTCCCGGGCCTGACCCACGAGATCGGCCTGTACGGGCCCGACATCCAGGTGCGCGGAGCCACGTCGGTCCCGTTCCCGGGCTACATGCTGATCGGCCGCGGCGAGGACTTCGTGTGGACTCTCACCTCCGCGGGCGGCGACATCATCGACACCTACGCCGAGACCCTCTGCGGCGGCAGCAGGGCGAAGTACCTCTACAAGGGGCGCTGCCGCAGCATGGAGACGGTCAACGCCGGCACGCTCGTGAAGGGGACCGCCAAGACAACCGTGCGCTTCCGGCAGACCGTGCACGGGCCGGTCGTGGGCTACGCGCGGACGACCGGCGGCAAGACCGTGGCGATCGCGCGCAAGCGCTCCTCCTACGGGCGCGACACGCTCGACCAGCTCTTCTTCCAGGACCTCACGTACGGGCGCGTCCAGTCGTTCGGCGACTTCGCGACCGCGGCCTCGCGCACGCCGCAGACCTTCAACGCCTTCTACGCGGACCATCGCGACATGGGCCTCTACACGACCGGCCTCCTGCCACAGCGGCCCAAGGGCGCCGACGGCAGCCTCGTGACCGACGGCCGCGGCGGGTACGAGTGGAAGGGCTACCTGAAGAGCTCGAAGCACCCGCGCGGCCAGAACACAGGCAGCGGGCTGATCATCAACTGGAACAACCGCCCGGCGCCGGGCTTCGTCAGCGGTGACGACCGCTTCGGCTCGGAGGGCCCGCTCCAGCGCAACGACATGCTGCGGCGCGAGATCGCACGCACCGAGAAGCACACGCTCGGCTCGATCGTGGCCGCGATGAACGCGTCGGCCACGCAGGACCCGCGCGGCTACCTGCTCTGGCCGGTCATGCGCGATCTGCTCGCGAAGGCCCCGGCGCCGAGCCAGCTCGCGACCGCCATGGCGGCCCAGCTCGACGCTTGGAACGCGCGCCGTGCGCCGCGCATCGACCAGGACCGCGACGGCAACATCGACGACGCGGGCGTGCCGATCATGGACGCGATCTGGACCCGCGTGACCGACGCCGGTCTCTGTGGCACGCTCGGCAAGTCGCTCTGCAAGCAGCTCGACGAGGACCTGCACACGCGCTTCAGCGCGCCCCCGGGCGGCGGGCAGTACAGCGGCTGGCACCACTACATGTACAAGGACTTCCGCAGCCTGTTGGGACAGAAGGTCAAGGGCGCGTTCTCGCGGCGCTACTGCGCGAGCACGGCCAAGGCGTGCGCCGAGAAGCTTTGGAAGGCGATCGACGCCGCCGGCGCGAGCCTCGCGGCGAGCCTCGGCCCCGATCCCGCCTCCTGGCGCGAGCCGCGCTCGGAGAACCTGATCAAGTTCAGCCCGCTGCCGCTCATCGAGATGGACTACACGAACCGGCCGAGCGGCATCCAGCAGGTCATCGGCTTCAACGGTCACCGCTGAGCCCAGCCGCCCGTTAGTCTTCGCCGCCCTAAGACCTCGAAGAAAGAACAGGAGGGCGCATGCCAGGCCTCGCCGGGCGCATGTCCACCGTGATCAAGTCGAAGATCTCGAGGATGCTCGACCGGGCCGAGGACCCGGGCGAGACCCTCGACTACGGCTATCAGAAGCAGGTCGAGCTCCTTCAGAACGTGAAGAAGGGGATCGCCGACGTCGTCACCTCGAAGAAGCGCCTGCAGATGCAGGCCAAGAAGCTGGAGGAGTCGGTCGTCAAGCTCGACACCCAGGCCCGCCAGGCGCTCTCCGCCGGCCGCGAGGACCTGGCGCGCACCGCGCTCGAGCGCAAGACGCTCGCGCAGACGGAGCTGCAGTCCCTCGACACGCAGGTGAAGGAGCTCGAGACCCAGCAGGAGCAGCTCATCGCGAACGAGAAGAAGCTGCGCACGAAGATCGAGGCCTTCCGCACCAAGAAGGAGGTCATCAAGGCGCAGTACTCCGCCTCCGAGGCCCAGGTGCGGATCTCCGAGGCCGCCAACGGCGTCGGCGAGGAGATGGCCGACCTCGGGCTCGCGATGCAGCGGGCCCAGGACAAGACCGAGGACATGCGCGCGCGCGCGTCCGCGGTCGAGGAGCTCGAGAAGGCCGGTGCGTTCGACGACATCACCGCGCTCGGCTCGGGCGAGAACGACATCGACCGCGAGCTGTCTCAGCTCACCTCCGGCGTGCAGGTGGACGACGAGCTGGCCAAGATGCGCGCCGAGCTCGGCGCGGGCAGCGGCGGCGGCGAGGCCGCACCCGCTCTCGAGCAGGGCGGCGGCGAGACGGCCCCGCAGGGCCAGGGAGGTGCCGCGTGATCGTTCGTATCGCGAGCGAGGGTCAGTTCCGCCTCGGCGACGAGGTCCAGACGAAGCTCAACGAGCTCGACAACGAGGCCGTCGCGGCCGTGGAGCAGGGCGACGAGCCCCGCTTCCAGGAGCTGTTCAACCAGATGATCGCGCTGGTCGAGCAGGACGGCGAGCCGGTCGCCGACGACGAGCTGGTCGAGTCCGACGTGATCATCCCGCCCAAGGACCTCACCTTCGCCGAGGCCAAGGGCGAGTTCACCGGCGAGGGGATAGTCCCGGACTAGCGATTTCGGGCCGCCCGTGTTTAGGCGCGGGCGGTCCCCGAGACAAAGAAGGTGTCAACGACCGGTTCGGCCCCCCGCACCGGTCGTTCGGGCGCCGACCGGCGTCGGTTCGCACCGCCCCTCGCGGACCGACGCCGCGGCGCCCTCTACAGCGGACGCCGCGGCGCCCTCTCCAGGGCGCGCCGCGACCGCTCTACAGCGGGATCTCCCAGAGCGGGAACCAGCGATCGAGCTCCTGCTCGATCGGCAGCTCGGCCCCGACCTGGGCCTTCAGGCGCAGCTCGTGCTCGTTGTCGCGCTGGCGGCCGCCGCCCGGCACGAACGGATAGAAGGCGCCGCGCTTGAAGTTGTAGATGAAGTAGACCGGCCGGCCCTCCTGTTCGAAGACGAACACGGCGGCCAGCAGCCGGTCGCCGTAGCCGGCGTCGGAGAGCGAGCTCGAGATCACGTTCACGGCGACCACGAGGTCCTCGAAGTCGTCGTCGCGCAGGATCATCCAGCGGTAGCCGAACTGGTCGTCGGACGTGGCGACGGTCGTGCCGGTGTCCTCCGCCTGCCCGCGCAGGAGCTCCTCGGCGTCCTTCACGATCTGCCCGAAGTCGGAGGTCGCGAGCGGCTGGAAGACGATCCCGGCCGCGTTGCGGTGCTTCATGCCGAGGCCCGTCTCGAACGTGATGTAGGCGGTCGTCATCGCGAAGATCCGGTCCTGTGCCGGAGCCTTCAGCTTGCGTCCGCCGCCGAAGAGAGCGTCGAGGAAGCCCATGCGCGTGAGGCTAGCGAGGGTGGCCGCCGCGCGGCGTTGGGACGTCTACCGGTGCCATAGCCCCGATAAGCGTCCCAAGTCCCGGCGCGGCCGGGACCGCCTAGCGCGCGATCGCCCCGCCCTGCTGCAGCTGCGCCTCGAGGCGGCTGAGGGCCTCGATGCGCGCCTCCATCGGCGGGTGCGTCGAGAACATGTTGCGCAGCGAGGCCTTCGCGCCGGCCGGCACGATGAAGAAGGCGTTCATGCCCTCCGCCTCGCGCAGGTCGTGCTGCGGCACGCGCTGCATCTGGCCGTTGATCTTCATCAGCGCCGAGGCCAGCGCGCTCGGCCGGCCGGTCACGAGCGACGCGGTGCGGTCGGCGGTGAACTCGCGGTAGCGCGACAGCGCGAGCATCAGGAAGAAGGAGATGATGTACACCGCGATCGAGACCAGGACCACGACCAGGAAGGCCGGGCTGTCGTCGTCGTCCCCGCCGCCGAAGAAGAGCCCGAACTGGGCGATCATCGACGCGATCGAGGCGAAGAAGCTGGCGACGGTCATGATCAGCACGTCGCGGTTCTTCACGTGCGCGAGCTCGTGGGCCATGACGCCCTCCAGCTCGTGCGGCTGGAGCGTCTCCATGATCCCGGTGGTCGCGCACACGGTCGCGTTCTTCGGGGAGCGGCCCATGGCGAACGCGTTCGGCATATGCGTGTCGGCCACCGCGATCCTCGGCTTGGGCAGGTCGGCCTGGATGCAGAGGCGCTCGACCATCGCGTGCAGGCCGGGCGCCTGGTCGGGACCGACCACCTTGGCGCCCATCGCGGCCAGGGCGATCTTGTCCGACAGGAAGAACTGCGCCGCCATCAGGCCGGCGAGCAGCACGACCATGATCGCCACGCCCGCCCCCGCGGCGACGATCGCGCCCGCCAGCGCCGCGTAGAGCAGGCCGAGGAGGAACATCGTGAAGAGCATCCGGGCCTGAAGGCCGGTGTCGCGTCCGAAGGAGGTGCGTGTCTGAGCCATGACCCTGATTCTAGGGCCGGCGCTTAGTTCTCCCTAAAGGGAGGGAGCGGACAGCAGCGGGTCGGACCAGATCCGCTGATCCTCGTCGCCCAGCCGCCAGAAGCCGGTGCCGATGCCGGCCTCGCGGGCGAGTGCGAGGCGGCTCGCGACGGTCGTGGCGTCGCCGTACCAGACCTCGTGCCGCTTCCCGTCCGCGCCCGTGTAGGTGAAGTGCATGGCGTCGCTCGCGGCGTCGCGGACCGGCGTCGCACCCACCCGCTGCGCGAGCGCGATCACCTCGTCGTACTCGTACGAATCGGCCGGCTCGTCGGTCCCGCCGTCGCCGGCCCAGTCCATCCCGTAGAGCGGGCTGCCGAGCACGAAGCGGTGGCGGTTCGGCATCGTCTTGACGTAGTTGACGACGCCCGTGAGCCAGGCGATGTCGTCGAGCGCCCCGGGGCGCGAGGTGGTCCAGTGGACGCCCCAGGCCATCACGAAGACGGTGTCGGCGTGCTGCGCCAGGGCTGGGTAGTCGAAGAACGTCGAGCGCGGGTGGTTGACCACGTCGCGCTGCTTCGCGGAGACGGCGATCGACAGCAGCCGGCCGCGGTCGTGCAGGCGCTGCGCGAGCTCGGCGACGAAGCCCGTGTAGAGGTCGCGGTCGGACGCGAGCCCCTTCTCGAAGTCCACGTTCGCCCCGTCGTAGCCGTGCGCCTCGACCGTGTCGACGACGTAGGCGAGCCACCGCTCGCGCAGCGCGGACTCCGTGAGGATGCGGTGCAGCACGTCCTCGCGCTGGCAGTTGAAGCGCGGCATGACCCTGAGGCCGCGGGCCTTCGACCATCCGCTCACGAGCGGGTCGTCGCGCCCGGTCAGGACTCCCTGGGCCGAGCAGTCGAAGTAGGTCGGGTGCAGCGTCCCGATCCTCCGGTAGTTGCGCTGGAGGTCCTCGAAGCTGCGCCCGGTGGAGGCGAGGAGGAACGCGTGCGCGCGGCCGGCGCTCTGCTCGGGGCGGCTCGTGGTGACGTCGAGCGGCGAGCTGGCCGGGCTCAGGTAACCGAGGCTGTCCACCGCCACCACGGTCAGGCGGTGCTGGGCGGACGCGGCGAGGTTGGTCAGGCGGAAGCTCGTGCCCTGCACCTGGCGGACCAGCCGATCGTCGCGGAACACCCGGTAGCCGACCACCCGACCGCGCGGGGGCACGCTCGGCGACCACGACAGCGTCACGGCCCCCTCGTCCACGTCGCTCGCCGTCAGGCCGCCCGGCGCCGGCGGCGGCTCGTGGCCGGTCGTGACCGTGACCGTCTCGCTCGCGCGGCCGAGCCTGCCGCGCGCGTCGACCGCCGCGACCGTGAGCGCGTAGCTGCGGTTGGAGCTGACCCTGACGTCGGTGAACGTCTCCACCGTCTGGCCGATGGTCGTCCCGTCGCGGAAGACGCGGTAGCCCGTGATGCGGGCATCGCCGCGGGTCGCGGGCTCCCAGCTCAGGCGAACGCTCGCCGCGCCCGCCGCACCGGTCGCGCCGATCCCCTCGGTGAGGCCCGGCTTGACGTAGGCGACCTTGCGGCGCAGGCGGCGGCCGCAGCGGGCGACCTTGCCGCGCTTCGAGACCGGCCGCACCGCGAAGGTGTAGGTCCCGCCGATCTTCACGCGGATCCGCTTGGCGAGCGAGCGTGTCTGGCCTACGACGGCGCCGTTGCGGTACACGCGGTAGCGCGTGCCGGCCTTCGCCGACGGCGGCCGCGTCCACGACAGCGTGCCCCAGGTGCGGCCGGGCGCGCGCTCGAACGAGAGGCCGGCGGCGCGGTCGCAGGACAGCCGCTCGGCGGCCGCCGAGGGGGAGGGGAGGGCAGCGGCGAGGGCCGCCAGCGCCAGCGCCAGGAGGGGGACGAGGCGCGTCACGGGCGCCGCTCCCGCCCCTCCATGCCCGGCGAGTGGTCGCGCAGCCACATGTAGAGCCGGTCGGTCGTCGTGTCGGAGTGGACCTCGAAGCGCGCCGGCTCGCCGGTGGGGCCGGCGTAGCCGGGATCGTTCCGCTCGTCCTGCACGAAGTAGACGCCGAACTGGCGCTGCATCAGCCCGCGCATGAACGGAGCGATCGCCCGGTCGTTCGTCTCGCGCTGGCCGTAGTTGCCGTACGGCACCGCGAAGGCGTGCGGCTCGAAGCCCTGGCTGACCATCTTCTCGCGCACCGCGAACAGGTCCTCGGACACGCGCCGCTCGTAGTCGGCGAAGGTCTCGAGCCCCTCGCTCCGCGTGTAGCGGCGTACCGCGTAGTACGGCAGGGTGCCGCCGAGGGCGCTGTGGGCGACCTTCGTGTGGCCCGCGTGCGCGTGCGGCTCGATCCCCCAGCGGCCGGAGTCCTCCATCCGGTGGAGCTCCTTCCAGGTCAGGTAGAAGGGGTTCTTCCGCTCGATGTGCGCGGTGATCACGAACATCGTCGCCACGAAGCCGTGGCGCGCGAGCACGCTGTCGGCGCCGCGGTACGAGTCGAGCCGGCCGTCGTCGAAGGTGATCAGGAGCGGGCGCGCCGGCAGGCCGCGGGTGTCGCCGCGGCGGAAGCGCGCGAACTGCTCGGCCGTGATCGTGGCGAAGCCCATGCGCTTGAGGGCGGCCATCTGCTCGGCGAACGTCCGGCGGCTCACCGAGTAGCCGTCGCGCTCGTCGCGGATGCCGTGGTAGGCGAGCACGGGGATCGCGCCGCTGTAGGGCAGGACCGGTTGGAAGCGCCGGTGCTGGGCCGGCGTGAGGGTGATCTCGACCGCGGGCAGGGGGCCGCTCTTGTGGCGGCGGTCGTACAGCTCGCGCGCCTCGATCATCTGCGGGACGACCAGGAAGAACGGCACGAGCGACAGGGGCAGGAGCAGCAGCGCGAGCGGCCGCTCGAGGATCGCCTCGAGCCGGGTCACGCCGGCTCCTCCATCCCCGCCGTGGCGGGTCGCGTGCCCCAGTCGGCGGTGCGCGAGGTGAGCATCGCCCAGTAGGTCTGCCAGAGCAGGAACGCGAGGTAGAAGAAGCAGAAGACGACGCCGTAGATCCAGAGCGTGTCGTAGCGCGAGTGCCGCGCGGCGTAGTAGAGCCCGTAGGCGACGGCCATCGCGTAGACGCCGAGCAGGTAGACGACCGGCGCGCCCTCGCCCTCCATCAGCGGCATCCACACGGTCGTGCGCACCGCGATGACCGGGGCGACCAGCGGCAGCAGCATCCCGACGTAGGTCGCCAGCGACGCCACCGGGTTCTTGCGCCACATGAACGACGAGACGATCAGCGACTCGCGCGTCCAGGAGCGCTTCCAGCGCAGCTGCTGCTTCATGAACTGGCGGAATCCGGCCGGCACGATCGTGTGCGAGACGGCGCTCGACTCGTAGCGGACCTTCCAGTCGCGCAGCACGCAGTTGGTGAGCGAGCGGTCGTCGCCGAACGTGGAGGAGACGCCGAGGAAGGTCTGGTTAGCCCACCAGTCGAGCCGCGGCAGGATCGCCTCGCGGCGGTAGGCGGAGAAGCAGCCCGAGCAGCAGGTGACCGTGCCGAACACGGACTCGGCCGCCTTCACGACCTTGAACGCGACGAAGTAGCGGACCGCCTGCATCCGGGAGAGCCACGACTCGCGCGGGTTGGCCACGTCGGCGTGGCCGCAGATCGCGCCGACCTTCGGGTCCGCGAAGCCCTGCACGAGCTTGCGGACGGCGTCGGGCTCCAGCGTGCTGTCGGAGTCCACGAACGCCACGATCTCGGCGCTCGTGGCGGCGATGCCGGCGGCCATGGCGGCGCGCTTGCCGCGGTTCTCGGGGAAGTCGATCACGCGGACGCGGTCGCAGTCGGCGGCGACGGCGTGCATCTCGGCGAGCGTGCGGTCGGTCGAGCCGTCGTTCACGGCCACGATCTCGAGCTTGTCGCCGGGGTAGTCGACCGCCAGCAGCGAGCGCAGCGACTGGCCGATCGCCTCCTCCTCGTTGAAGGACGGCATGACGATCGCCACCCGCGGCTCGATCTTGGCGTCGCGTGCCGGGCGGTAGAGGAGGCTCAGCCCGAAGCGGGTGACGATGTAGGCGCATACGACCAACCCGTAGGCGGTGAGGAACGGGTCCACCGTGAACGCCTCGATGAAGGCCGCCTTGAAGAGGACGACCCCGGTGAGCAGCAGCGCGAGGTAGGCGGCGCAGAGCACGCGGAGGATCAGGTCGACGGCGTTGGCGCGGGGGTCGTCGCGCCGCGATCCGCGCGAGGTCCACTCGCGGGCGGCCTTCGGATCGGCGGGGGCGAGGCGCGGCCCGATCGGGCCGGGGTGCAGGCCGGGAGCGCTCGGGCGCAGGTAGGCGCGGCCCACCTGCTCGAGCGCGGCGGTGCGGCGGCGGCCAACCTCGTCCGCCGCGGTCCCGAGGACCTGGGCGATCTCCTCGTCGGACACGCCGTGGCGCAGGGAGAGGTCGAGCAGCGCGCGGCTGCCGGCGTCGAGCTGGAGGGTCGCGGCGGGGTCGGCTTGGGTCGCCTCGGAGAGGGCGGCGGCGGAGGAGGGCATTGGCGGCGTTATCGGCAGCCGAACTTGAACCTTGCGAGCGATATTGCGCCGATCGGGCCGCCGGTCGCGCCCGCGGGCGTCATTCCTCCTTCTTGCAAAGTCTCTACCAACCTCACCGTAAAGCTGGGCTGGAGCCTTATGTCTTGCTACGTTGCCGCCGCAGTCCCGCCTTATGAGGTTCCGCTTCTTCGCATACGTCGCGCTGGCGCTCGCCACGTACTTCGTGCTGCCGCTTCCGGCGCAGACGAAGTCCCTTCCCGACAAGATCGCGGAGGAGCGCGAGCGGGTCGAGCGCAAGAAGCAGAAGGAGGGCGTGCTCTCCACCGACATCTCCCGCTACGCGACGCGGATCAGGGGTCTCCAGGGCGAGATCCGGTCGGTCTCGCGCCGCCAGGCCAAGCTCGAGGTAGAGGTGACCGAGAAGCGCGCCGAGCTGAACGGGATCCGCGACCGGCTCGAACGGGCCCGCTCGCGGCTCGCGCTGCTGCGGGCGCGTCTGATCGAGTCCCAGAAGATCCTCTCGGAGCGGCTCGTGGCGATCTACAAGGACGGCGACCCGGACATCCTGAGCGTGGTCCTCGACTCGACCAGCTTCGGCGACTTCCTCGACCGGACCGAGTTCCTCGACCGGATCGCCGACCAGGACCAGCGCGTGATCACGCGCGTGAGGCGGGTCAAGCGGGAGGTCACCGCCCTGACGCGCGAGCTCGGCGACCTCGAGGTCCGGGCGGAGGCGGCGCGCAACGCGATCCTGGCGAAGCGCAACGAGGTGCTCACGGTGAAGAACCGGATCGTCGAGCAGCGCGACGAGCTGGCGCAGGTGCGCGACGGGCGCGCGGCGATCCTCATGCGCGTGCGCACGAGCCGCAAGCACGCGCAGGAGGACCTGGCGGCGCTCGAGCGCCAGCAGGCGAAGGTCACCGCGGCCGTGCGCTCGTCCGGGTCCGGCGGCCCGGCTCCGTCGGCCGGCCCGATCCGGCGCGGCTCCGGGCGCTTCATCTGGCCGGTGAACGGGCCGGTCAGCTCGCCGTTCGGCCAGCGCTGGGGCCGCCTGCACGCGGGCATCGACATCAGCGCGGGCGCGGGCACCCCGATCCGCGCCGCCGCGAGCGGGCGCGTGATCCTCCAGGGCCCGACCGGCGGCTACGGCAACTACACGTGCGTGGGGCACGGCGGCGGCATCTCCACCTGCTACGCCCACCAGTCGCGCTACGCCACCTCGAGCGGCCAGAGCGTGCGGCAGGGCCAGGTGATCGGCTACGTGGGCTGCACCGGCCACTGCTTCGGCGACCATCTCCACTTCGAGGTGCGCGTGAACGGCAGCCCGGTCGACCCGCTCGGCTACCTCTAGGACGGCGGGTACGCTCGGGCCGTGCAGCCCGAGCTCAACATCGGCCCGCTCGAACTCAAGACCTTCGGGATCTGCTTCGCGCTCGGGTTCGTGGCCGCCGGCCTGGTCGGCGCGCGGCGGCTCCGCGAGCTCGACCTGCCGATCGACTGGGCCTACGAGATCGTGTTCGCGGGGCTGGCGGGCGGCTTCGTCGGCGCGCGCGTGGACTACCTGATCCAGAACTGGGACACGGCCTCAGACGACCTGCTCGGGGCGGCCTTCTCCGGCTCCGGGCTCGTGTGGCTCGGGGGAGTCGTCGGCGGAGCGGCCGCCGTGCTGGCCTGGGGCCGGTGGCGCGGGTTCTTCGGGCTTCGGCTGCTCGACTACACCGCACCGCTGATCGCGCTGGGCTACGCCATCGGGCGGGTTGGCTGCCAGCTCTCGGGCGACGGCGACTACGGCGAGGAGTCCGGCCTGCCGTGGGCGATGGCGTATCCGGACGGGACGGAGCCGATCGACACGCCCGTGCACCCCACGCCGATCTACGAGTCGCTGGCGATGGGGCTCGTCGCCTTCCTGCTGTGGCGCCTGCGCGACCGGCTGAGGCCGGGCCTCGTCTTCGCGCTCTGGCTGGTGCTCACCGGGCTCGAGCGGCTGCTGGTCGAGTTCGTGCGCCGCAACGACACGGCCGCCCTGGGGCTGACGCTGCCTCAGCTCGTCAGCGTCGCGATGATGACCGCCGGGCTCGTGTGGCTCGGCGCCAGGTTGCGCGAATCGTCCACGGCTGGGAGATCGGCCTAAAGGTTTTCGCGGGGGTGCCGATAGGAGCATCACCATGCCTGCGCCCTCCAGCCGGACCGGTATCCCCACCGCCCTCGTCGTAGCCCTCCTCGCGGCGATCCTGGTGGCCGGATTCGGCCTTGGGCCGCGTGCCTTCGAGTTCCGTGCATGGCCGCAGCCGACCTACGACGGCACGGTCGCGGACGTGGTCGCACGCTCCGCCGACGAGGCCGCCGAGGTGCCGGTGGTGGCCGTCCGGCGCCCCGAGCGCGCGGGCACCCGCGACGGCGCACTCGCGGTCCGCGGGCGCGACGCCCGCAGGCGCGGCGGCCCCGCACGTCCTGAGCTGAGCGTCCGCTCTGAGAGCCGGCGCGGCGAGTCGCGCGGCGGCCGAGGCGGAGGCCGAAGCCGCGGTCGTGGCGACGCCGCCGAGGCGACCACTCCCGTACCCGACGTCGTGATCGTCCCCGACGCGCCCACCCCGGTCGCGCCGGACGCCCCGCCGAGCGAGTCCGAGGAGCCGGCGCAGCTCGCCGAGCTGGCGGAGCCGCAGTCGCAGCCGGTCATGCGGCCCGACGCCGGCGACCTCTCGGACACGCCGCAGCACCGGGCCCGGGACCACGACGGCGAGGTGGGCACGGCCGGCCTCGTCGAGGTCGACGCCGAAGCCCTTGTCGAGGGCGTGGACAGGCTGCTCGACCCGCTCCTGACGGACACGCGCGACGACGACCGTCGCGGCCGCCCGCACGACCCGCGCTAGACGCGCCGAGCGGCTCTCGGGGGCGGATCTCGCCCGCTCCGCAGAAAGACGGTAGAGCCGCGGCGAAAGGGGGAATAGACCCCCCACTACCCCTGCGCGTTCCCGTGACTCTCCATACGGCAACAATCCGGTCCCTCGGCATCACCGGGGTCCTCCTGCTCCTGGCACTCGTCCTGCTGGCGATCGTCAGCGCGATCTTCGCCTTCGACCGGTGGCCGACCAGCGGGACTACGAGCACGGTGGAGCGCGTGGCCGTGGACCGGCCCGACGCGCGGCGCGTCGACACGGTGCTGGTCCGGAGCGAGCGGCCCGCCCCCGTGGTGCGGGGGGCGTTCCTCGCCCGGTCCGGTGACGCCCTCGCGACGTCGGGAAGTGGCGGCGCGCTCCTGGCCGGCGACCGGGAGCCAGCCGGCCAGTCCGACGGCGGCGGGTTCGGTCCCCCGCCGCCGGCGGTGCCGTTCGCTCCGCCCGGCGAGGGCGGCGGCGCGACTCGCCTGACCGGCACGGGCGGCGGCGCCGTCAACCAGCCGCAGGCGCCGCCGGACGCGTCGATCGTCCGCCAGGCCGCCTGTGGCGCTCGTAACGCCCTGGGTGAAGCCGGCGCGCCGCTCGACCCGGCCTGCCAGCCCGCCTCGCCGGGGCAGCGCAGCCTCGTGGCGCGTACCGTCAGCGGCACCGTCGCCGCCGCCGACGGGCTCGTCAAGCACGTCGTCGGCGACGGCCGCTAGCCGCTCCGGCCAGCCGCGACCGCCCGCTCCACGAACCGCAGCGCCTCGGTCTGCAGCTCGAGGTCGTGCTGGATCGAGCGGTGGTGCCCGCCGGGCATCACGAGCAGCCGCTTGGGCTCGCCGGCCGCCTCCAGCAGCTCCTGCGAGATCGTGTACGGGACCTGCTCGTCGCCCTCGGCGTGCAGCAGCAGCAGGGCCGTGCGCGGCGCGAGCGACGCCGCCGCAGCGTGCAGGTCGGCGCGCTCGAGCCACGGCTCGAGGCTCGCGCGGTCGGCGCGGAACTCGAAGCGCCCGGAGCGCAGGCCGCGGAGCAGGAAGTCCTGGGGGGCCGGGCAGATCGCGACCACGGCGTCCACGTCGCCGTCGGCCGCCGCCGCCGTGATCGCCATGAAGCCGCCCATGCTCGACCCGCGCAGGGCGATCCGCGGCGCGTGCTCGCGGGCGAGCGCGCACATGGTCAGCACGTCGTCCACCGCGCCCGCCCCGAGATCGCCCTCCGAGCGCCCGTGCCCGCGCTGGTCGAACGCGAGCGCGACCATGTCGTGCGCGACCGCCGTCCGCGCGAAGTCGAAGTGGCTCTCCTTGGCCGACGACGCCCCGTGCAGGATCACGATCCCCGCCCGCGGGTCGCCCTCCGGCCGGAACAGGGCGTAGGAGAGGCCGTCGCGGGTGCCGAGCTCCGGTGGGACCGGGAGGGGGTGCTTCATACTCTTGACCCGATTATGGCCTCGCTGGAAGAGCGCGGGGGGGTCGGGGCCGGCGTCTCGCACGTCTACCCGATCGGAACCCGCATCAACGAAGAGGGACGGCTCGAGGTCGGCGGCTGCGACGTGGTCGAGCTGGCCGAGGAGTACGGCACGCCGGCCTACGTGTACGCGGAGGACGACCTTCGCGCGCGGGCGCGCGCGTACGTGGACGCCTTCAAGCGCCACACGGACCGCTTCGAGGTCGTCTACGCGAGCAAGGCCTTCCCGTGCACGGCGGCCTACCGGCTGCTGGCGGCCGAGGGGATCGCGTGCGACGTGGCCTCCGGCGGCGAGCTGTTCCTCGCGCTGCGCGGCGGGTTCGCGCCCGAGAGGATCTACCTGCACGGCAACAACAAGAGCGACGCCGAGCTGCGGCAGGCGGTCGAGGCCGGCGTCGGCACGATCGTCGTGGACTCGTTCGAGGAGCTCGAGCGGCTCGAGCGGATGGCGCCCGGGCAGGGGATCATGCTGCGCGTCACGCCCGGGATCACCCCGACGACGCACTCCTACATCACCACGGGGCAGGTCGACTCGAAGTTCGGCTTCGGGCTCGACGACGTGCCGCGCGCGATCGAGAGCGTCGGGCGGCTGAACCTCAGGGGGCTGCACGCGCACCTCGGCTCGCAGATCTTCGACCTCGCCCCGTTCGAGCAGCTCGCGGAGGTGCTCACGGGGATGGGCGACTACCCGCTGCTCAACCTCGGCGGCGGGCTCGGCATCGCGTACACGCACGACCAGTTCCCGCCGTCGATCGAGGAGTACGTGGAGACGCTCGTGCGCGGCGCGCCCGATGGCGTGACGATCCTGTGCGAGCCGGGCCGCTCGCTCGTGGGCCCGGCGGGCGTGACGATCTACCGCGTGGGCACGGTCAAGCGGATCCCCGACGTGCGCACCTACGTGGCCGTCGACGGCGGCATGTCCGACAACCTGCGGCCGATGCTCTACGGCGCGCAGTACGAGGCAGACATCGCCGACCGGCTGGGCGGCGAGGACGTCTGCACGGTCGCGGGCAAGCACTGCGAGTCCGGCGACGTGCTGGTGCGCGACGTCGCGCTCGACGATCCGCGGGCCGGCGACGTGCTCGTGATCCCGGCCACCGGCGCCTACGGCCACGCGATGGCCAACAACTACAACGGCATCCCGCGGCCGCCGGTGATCTTCTGCCGGGAGGGCAAGGCCCGGGTCGTGGTGCGGCGCGAGACCCTCGAGGACCTGGCGGCGCGTGACCTTTAGCGTCGGCCTCCTGGGGCACGGGACGGTCGGCGCCGCATTCGGCGAGCTGCTGGAGGAGCGGGCCGGGGCGATCGAGACCGCGGTGGGGCAGCGCCCGGCGATCTCCGGGGTGCTCACCCGCTCGCGCGGCGACGTGGACGACGTGATCGCCGGCAGCGACCTCGTGGTCGAGCTCATGGGCGGTGTCGAGCCCGCGCGCGACTACATCCTGCGCGCGATGCGGGCCGGCAAGCACGTGGTGACCGCCAACAAGGCCGTGCTCTCCCAGCACGGCGAGGAGCTGTACGACGCGGCCCGCCAGGCCGGCGTGCAGCTCCGCTTCGAGGCGGCGGTCGGCGGCGTGGTGCCGGTCATCCGGGTGATCCACGAGACGCTCGCCGCGGCGCACATCGACCGCGTGCACGGAATCGTGAACGGCACGACCAACTTCATCCTCACCGAGATGACGCGCACGGGCGCGACCTACGAGGACGCGCTTGCCGAGGCGCAGCGGCTGGGCTACGCGGAGGCCGATCCGACCGAGGACGTCTCCGGGCGCGACGCCGCCGCGAAGATGGCGATCATCGCCCGGCTCGCGTTCAATGCCCCGGTGCACCTCGACCAGGTTGCCTACGAGGGGATCGAGTCGCTCACCGCGAGCGACATCGAGTACGCGAAGGAGCTCGGCCTGTCGCTGAAGCTGGTGGGCACCGCCGAGCGCATCGGCGACGGCGTGTCCGTGCGCGTGCACCCGACCTTCCTCTACGGCGGCCACCCGCTGGCGTCGGTGAACGGCTCGTTCAACGCGGTCACGATCGAGTCGAGCGCGATCACGGAGATCACCCTGTCGGGCCCGGGCGCGGGCGGTTCGCAGACCGCGTCCGCCGTGCTGGGCGACGTGATCTCGGCGATGATCCCGCCCGCCTCGCTGCCCGCGCCGGCCGAGGAGGTGGCGCTGGTGGACGACGTCGAGTCGTCGTTCTACCTGCACGTGGAGGTGGCTGACACCCCGGGCGTGCTGGCGCAGATCGCCGAGATCCTCGGGATGCAGGGCGTGTCGGTCAAGTCGGTCGTGCAGAAGGGGCTGGGCGACGACGCGCGCCTCGAGATCGTCGTGCACCCGGTGCTGGAGTCGCGCTTCAAGGCGGCGGTCGGGCTGATCGGGCGGCTCGACTTCCTGCGAACCGAGCCGCGGACCATCCGCGTGATCCAGGAGCTGTTCGACTGACGGTCTGGGCCTACCGCGACCGGCTGCCGGTCGAGCCGCTCGTCACGCTGGGCGAGGGCGGCACGCCGCTCGTGCCCGCGCCCGAGCTCTCCCGCCGCACGGGTGCGGACGTGTGGCTGAAGATCGAGGGCGCGAACCCGACCGGCTCGTTCAAGGACCGCGGGATGACCGTGGCGGTCTCGGCGGCGATGAGCGAGGGCGCCGAGGCGGTGGTGTGCGCCTCGACCGGCAACACCGCGGCGAGCGCGGCGGCCTACGCGGCGCGGGCGGGCCTGCGCGGCGCGGTGATCGTGCCCGAGGGCAAGATCGCCACGGGCAAGCTCGCCCAGGCGCTGATCCACGGTGCGCGCGTGGTGGCGCTGCGCGGCAACTTCGACGAGGCGCTGCGGCTCGTGCGCGAGCTCGTGGAGCGCAACCCGATCGCGCTGGTCAACTCGGTCAACCCGTTCAGGATCGAAGGGCAGAAGACCGGGGCGTTCGAGGTGTGCGACCAGCTCGGCGAGGCGCCGGACGTGCTCTGCATCCCCGTGGGCAACGCGGGCAACGTGACCGCGTGGTGGAAGGGCTTCGGCGAGTACGGCGTGGCGCCGCGGCTGCACGGCTACCAGGCGGAGGGGGCGGCGCCGCTCGTGAACGGCGCGCCGGTGGAGCAGCCGGAGACGGTCGCCTCCGCGATCCGGATCGGCAACCCGGCGCGCTGGGAGGAGGCGATGGACGCGTTCACCAGCTCGCGCGGCGAGGTGCGCGCGGTCTCCGACGACGAGATCCTGGCCGCCTACTCGCTGCTGGGCGAGCGCGAGGGCGTGTTCTGTGAGCCGGCCTCCGCGGCGTCCGTGGCGGGGTTGCTCAAGTACGGCGCCGAGGGGCGGGTGGTGTGCGTGCTGACCGGCCACGGGCTGAAGGATCCGACCACCGCGCTCGCCCGGGCCACGCCGGTCGTGCCGTGCGAGCCCGACATCGAGGACGTGGAGCGGGCGGTGCTGGGGTCGTGAAGCGGCGGCGGCTGGTCCGGGTGCCCGCCTCGACGGCGAACCTCGGACCCGGCTACGACTCGCTGGCCGCCGCGATCGGCATCTACCTGGAGCTCGAGGTCGAGGAGACGGGGGAGGGGCTCGTGGTCGAGTCCGACCTGCCCGGCGTGCCGCTCGGCCGCGACAACCTCTGCGTGCGCGCGTTCGAGGCGCTGAAGGAGGGGTCGGCCGAGGGCAAGACGTTCAGGATCCGCTCCGAGATACCGGTCTCCGCCGGGCTCGGCTCGTCCGCCGCCGCGATCGTGGCCGGGCTCGTGGCCGTGGACTCGATGTACGAGCTCGACGCGCCGCTGTTCGAGGTGGCCGCCGCTCTGGAGGGGCATCCCGACAACGTGGCCGCGGCCCTGCTGGGCGGGTTCGTGATCTGCGCGGGCGAGAGGCCGGAGCGCTTCGACCCGGCCCCCGGCATCGAGGGCGTCCTGGCCACGCCGCCCGGCGCGGTGCCGACCGAGGAGGCGCGCGCGGCGCTGCCGGACGAGGTGCCGATGGGGGACGCCGTGCACAACGTGGCGCACGCGTCGCTCCTGATCCTCGGGCTCGCGCGCGGGCCGGACCTCTCGCTCGTGGGCCGCGGCCTGGCCGACCGCCTGCACCAGACGCGCCGCGAGTCCGTCTACCCGCGCTCGATGGAGCTCCTGCGCCAGGCGCGCGAGCTGGGCGCCATCGGCGCGACGATCTCGGGCGCCGGCCCGACGGTGCTGTTCTGGTGCCACTGGGAGCAGACGGGCACGGTCTACGACGCCGTGCGCCGCGCCGCACCCGACTGCCAGGTGCGGCGCGCGCAGTTCGTGCCGG
>DASVVS010000009.1:0-5889 GCA_036386455.1 Thermoleophilaceae bacterium | reverse complement strand
CAGCTGGTAGTTGTTGTGGCCGACGAAGCGGAACTGCGATCCGTCGAGCGTGAGGTTCGTGCCGGAGCGCTGGACGTAGCCGGCCTGGGCGGCCGCCGGTACGGCCAGGGCCAGGGTGAGCATGGCGATTGCGAGCGCGAGTGCGCGCGCACCGTCACGGTGCGTGGTACGAGTCACTGCGAGTCTCCTCCCCGAAGGGGTTCCCTGCCTTGGACGGACGGAGTCCGTCTACGGCGAGCGTAGGAGCGCCAGGACGGCTCCACCACGACCGGAGCGAATCCCCCCCGGTTGGGGGGTAGAACAACCTCGCCGCCGATCTCGCGCGCTATGCCCCGGCGTCAGGGAATGCTGACCGTGCGCCAGCTGTTCATGCAGGTCTGGCCGCCGTTGCCGGTCGCGCAGATCAGGTACGAATACGTCGTCCGCGGCTGGATCTCGCTGTCGTCGTAGATCGTGCTGCCGCTGCCGACCTGCCGGGCGGTGATGCCGGTCGAGGCCGTGTACTTGTAGATCTCGAAGCTGTTGACCTTCGGGCACGGCTGCACGCAGGGCTGGGTCCACTGCACTCGCACGGCGCGGCCGTTGTTGACCATCGACAGCCCGAGGACGGTCGGGGCCGCCACCTTCGCGATCGACGTGGTGCCGCTGACCCATCCGCCCTCGTAGCAGGCGTATATGTCGCCCATCGGGTCGTCAAGGCCGATCGCGCGAGGGGCCCTGCGGCGGGCGCACAGGTTGTAGTAGTAGGTGACGCCCGGGGTCAGGTTGCGGTCGGTGAAGAACCTTCCCGGCTTGTTGTCGCGGACGAGGGTCGACCTGCCGCTCCCGGCGTCCCACCGATAGACGTCGTAGCGGTCGGCGAAGCCGGGCTGGTTCCACGAGATGTCGAGCGTGGTGTCGCTCGGACGTCCCGCCCTCACCACGAGGCTGGTCGGCGGCTGGAGGTACGGAGCCAGCGGCTGGCCAGCGCCGCCCCGCGGCTCGGCGCCACCGCCCCGCGGCTCGGCGCCGCCGCCCGACCCCTCTCTCGCGCGCGCGACCGGCGGAGCCGGCCGCCGCGCCTCGGGGCGGATCTCCTCGACCGGGGGCGGCAGCTGCTGGGCCGCGGCGGGAGCGGCCTCGCGCTCGTCGTCCGCCTCGTCCCCGCCCGATGCGGCCGCGCCGAGCACGAACCCGATCACGAGAGCCAGGACGACGGCGATGACTGACTTCCGTCCCACTCGCTCAATATTGCTTCAGGGCCCGCCCGAACCCTGCCGGGCGCGCCAGCTTGGCGCGCTAGTCCGCCTCGCGCGAAGCGCCCCGGCGGCTAGAAGCCGTGGGGCGGATACCCTCGCCCCGATGAGCTACGTCGCCAGCGAGGCCAGGCAGGAGCTGCTCGACACCCTCGGTGACGCGACCGACGAGATCGCCGCCGCCCTCGCGGCCCTCGGCGCCGCCTACGAGCAGCTCACCGACGTGCCCGCCGACAAGCTCGAGGAGGAGCTGTTCCGGCCGGTCCAGGCCGCGTACGGGCGCGCCAAGCGGACCCACTCCGGGTTCGCGCAGCGCCACGGCCTGCCCGCCCGGACGTTCGTCCCAGGGGAGGAGGGCCTTCCCTCCACGGGCATCAGGGGCTTCGTCGACAGCGCCGTCGACTCGGCCGCGGAGGCCGACGCGATCCTCTCGGAGCTGCAGGACTCGATGGCGCCGGTCGAGGTCGGCGACCCCGAGCTCCGCGCCGGGCTGGCCGAGGTGCGCGAGCTCCTGGGCGAGGTGTCCAACCGGGCCCGCGAGTTCGTGCGCACGCTCGGCCGCTAGCCCGCCGCGGCGCCACGTCCCGGCCGCGGCGAACTTGGCGCCAACTGCCGCGAACGCCTGAATACAGTCCGCCGCTCGTCGGGGCGGGGTACTCAACGGACAGGGGGCAGGGGCATGCAGGGGCGACTCAGGGCGTTCACGGCCGCGGCGATCGCGGCAACTCTCTTCGGCAGCTTCGCGGCCTCTGCCGCGGCGCAGCTCAAGCAGGATCCGATCATGCACGCGACCCAGCACGTGACCTCGAACCTGTACTTCGGGCTCACCGCCGCGCAGGTCGACGCGCTCGACGACAACGGCGAGCACATGGTCGACCTCGAGCCCGACGGCACCGCCGCCAACGGCGACACGCTGTTCACCGTGGCGACCGTCTTCCCGGCCGGCTCGGCCTGGCAGGACTTCATGTTCGACTCGAACCCGCTGCCGGTCGCGGGCTCCGCGACACCGAGCCCGAGCGGGAGCGTCCGCCCGTTCGACTGGGAGTTCTACCCGCGCAACTCCACGGGCGATCCGACCGCGGACAAGAGCTACCGGCCCGCGTACCTGGGCGTCGCCAACACCGGTCCGTTCAAGCGCACGTGGCGGATCATCCGCCGCCGCGGCGCCGGCTCGATCAAGAGCTGGGCGATCGGCAACGACATGCGGATCATCGACCTCGATCCCTACCGCGGCTCGGGGAAGCGGTACGACGTCGTGGCCATCAAGAACACCGGCTCGATCGCGCGCAAGTGGTGGTTCTACGTGAACGCGACCACGTCGTACATCAACGCGCGCCTCAAGGAGAAGAACGCCGCGATCACGGATCTCGAGCCGCTGGCCAACGGCCGCTACAGCGTCGTGATGGAGCGATCGAACCTCAGGCCGTTCTACCGCGTGAACAGGACGCCGGCCCAGATCGCGGCGTTCGCGCAGCAGCAGCAGGACCGCGTCGCCGACATCGACCCGGAGCCGGACGCGCCCGGCAAGTACTCCGCGGTGTTCATCCCGAACGACTGAGCCGGCGCACCACCCGCACGGGAACGCCGTGCTTCGGGGCCACCGTTATGCCCCGGAGGACCACCGGGTCGGGCTCGTCGCGCAGCGCGGCGAGCTCCACCCGGGAGGCCACCACGCGGAGCACCTCCGACATCTCGGCCTGCGCCAGCGCGGCGCCGATGCAGCGCCTGATCCCGCCGCCGAACGGCAGCCACGAGTAGGACTCGGCGCCTTCCTCGGTGAAGCGCTCGGGCCGGAACGCGTCCGGCTCGGGGTAGAGATCCGGCCGGTGATGCACGAGCGCGATCGCGGGGTAGACGATGGTCCCGGGCGGCAGCTCCCACCCGGCCACCGTGCGCGGCTTCGTGAGGGTCCGCTCGGCCGCGTCGATCACGGGGCGCAGCCGCAGCGTCTCCCTGCCGACCGCGTCGGCGTAGGTCGCGCCGTCGCCGCTCACGCTCTCCTCGCGCAGGCGCTCGAGCGCGGGGCGGTTGCGCAGCAGCAGCTCGATCGCGAAGGAGAGCCCGGTGGCGGTCGTCTCGTGACCGGCGGCGAGCATCGTGAAGAGCTCGTCGCGCAGCTCGGCGTCGCTCATCGCTCGCCCGTCCTCGTCGCGGGCCTGGAGCAGGAGCGACAGAACGTCGGTGCGCTCGGCCAGGTCCGGCTCCGCACGGCGCTCGGCTATCTCCCGGTACAGCAGTGCGTCCGCCACCCGCAGCCTGTGCGCGAGCCGGCCGCCTGGACTCAACCGGCCGACGTCCGTCCGCACCAGCGGGATCGCCAGCAGGATCGAGCCCGTGTCGAGCACGGCGCTGAGCGCGCGCCGCAGCCGGTCCACGCGCGCGGGCTCGGTCACGCCGAACACGGCGCGGCAGATGACCTCGAACGTGAGCGCGCGCATGCGATCGCGCATCACCAGCCCGTCGCCCGGCCGCCAGCCCGCGACCTCGCGCTCGGCCACCTCGCGGATCGTCGCCCGGAACCCCGCCACGCGTGAGCCCTGGAACGGCGGCAGCAGCAGCTTCCGCTGCCTCAGGTGCTCCGCTCCGTCGAGCACGAGGACGGAGTGCCTGCCGAGCACCGGCTCGAGGAACGAGTTCGCCTCGCCGGCGAGCAGGTCGGACTGGTCCCCGGTGAAGAGCTCCCGGATGGCCCCCGGGTCGGCCACGTACACGCCGTCGCCGAAGCCGACGTAGCGCACGGTGAACACGTCGCCGTAGCGGCGATGCCAGCGGCGCAGCGTGCTGAGCGGCCGGCGGGCGAACTGCGCCGTCGTGATCGGTGCCGGGAGGCGCGGGCCCGGCGGGAGAGGCGTCACGCCGCCGCCTGCGGCAGCCGGTGCCAGTGCCACGCACTCGTGTAGGCGCCGTGGATCAGGAGGACGAGCACGCGGTCAGTTTGGCGGACGCCGGCTCGGGGACCACATCTTTCGGCGGCGTGCCGGGTTTGATGGCTGCGATGCGCGGATTTCGAACGATCCCCGTCCTCCTCGCCCTCGTCTCGATCGCGGCGGTTCCCTCCGCGGCGCACGCCGGCATCGCCGGGGTCTCCCAGGTCGAGGGCGGCGACATCGTCTTCTCCGGCGATCCGGGCGAGAGCAGCCGCCTGACCGTCAGGAGCCAGCCCGCCCACGTGGTGGTGTTCGAGGATTCGGTCAACGGTGTGACCGCCGGCCGGGGCTGCAACCAACTCGAACCAGACCGCGTGTCGTGCGCATCGGCCAGGTTCGTGATCGTGGAGCTCGAGGACGGCGACGACGAGGTGACCACGGCGGGAGCCTTCCCGGACGACAACTTCCTCCTCATCGACGGCGGCCAGGGCAGCGACACGATCCACGGCGAGGCCGGGTCCGACAGCATCGACGGCGGGCTGGGCGCCGACCGGCTGTTCGGGGGCCGGACCACCACCTCGATCGACGCGGTCGACGTCGTTCGGCGCGGCGAGTTCCACGAGATGCCGGACCACGCCGCCGACCGCGACGAGATCAGTTGCGCGCCCGAGTCGCAGGACCTGGTCCGCTACAGCGCCCTGGTGGACGCGAACGACGTCGTCGTGAGCGGCACCTGCGGTCGCATCAGCCTCTACACGGAGACGTTCGTGCAGATCAACGGGACGGAGGGCGGCGAGTTCCTGAACGTCCACGCGCCGCCGACCAAGCTGTTCGGACTCGGTGGAGACGACTCGCTGGCCACCGAGAAGACGACCGACCGCGCCGACGGCGGCGCCGGCGACGACCGGCTGGAAGGCAGCGGCCTCCTGCTCGGCGGCACCGGAAACGACACGATGGACTCGCACCGCTATTCCGTCGTCCGCATGGACGGCCAGTCCGGCAACGACCGGCTCATCGGCACCCGCGGCCCCGACAGCCTCGCCGGCGGGTCGGGCAGCGACACGATCTCCGGCAACAGCGGCGGCGACCTGATCCGCGTCCGCGACGGCAGCCGCGACACCGTCAACTGCGGCAACGGGCGCGACCGGGTCATCGCCGACAGGCGCGACAGCATCTCCAGCAACTGCGAGGTGGTCAGCCGTGGCTAGGCGCCTGGTCCTCGTCCTCCTGCTCTGCTCGGCCACGGTGCTCGCGGCCGGCGCGCCGGCCCAGGCCAAGAGCTCCTGCTCCGCCGCTCGCAGCCCGGGCTCGACGATCGTCGTCAAGACGACGGAGGCGGTCGTCTACACCCGGGGCTCCAACCTGTACGGCTGCCTCACCCGGCACCTGCCCCGGGTCCTGCCCAACGAGGGCGGCGGCTGGGATCTGACCGGATCCGACGGCCCGCAGCTCAGCGGCCGCTACGTCGCCTTCACCACGTTCGGCTCGGGAATCGGCGACGAGGCTGACCGTGTGTACGTGTACGACCTCAAGGTGGGCAAGACGTTCCTGATCGTCCCCAGCAACTTCGTCACCGCGCTGGTGCTCAAGCGCAACGGCTCCGTCGCCTGGATCGATGCCCCGAACGCGGACACCGAGCAGCCCGTGTGGCAGGTGCGCAAGTACGCGCACGAGGAACGCCAGGGGGCGATCCTGGTGGACCGCGGGGCGGACATCGACAACCAGTCGCTGACCCTCGCCCCGGATCGCAACACGATCGTCTGGACCCGCGGCGGCACGCAGCGGAC
>DASVVS010000008.1:0-24591 GCA_036386455.1 Thermoleophilaceae bacterium | reverse complement strand
TACACGCCGCGCTGGAACGGCAAGGCCGAGCGCTTCATCCAGACGCTCCAGAACGAGTGGGCCTACGCCCACTCCTACCCGAGCTCGACCGCCAGGGCGAAGAGCCTGAGATCCTTCCTGCGCTACTACAACCGCCGCAGGCCACACAGCTCGCTCGGCGACCGGCCGCCGATCAGCCGCGTTCACAACGTGTGTGGGCAGGACAGCTAGCGCAGGACCCGCGTGAGGGCCTTCGCGGGGCGGTAGCCGAACAGCGAGGCGCGGGCCCGCTTCAGGCCGGCGTGGCGGAACCGGACGTGGATCACGGCGCGGCCGTCCCTGTTGGTGGTCGCCCGCTTGCCGCCGAAGCGCACGGTCGCGCTGCTCACGCGGGCGCCGCCCGGGGTCGCGTCGGTGACGCGGAACGCGAAGCGCGTGGCGCGGCCGCGGCGGCTGTGCCTGGGCGAGACCGTCAGGCGGAGCTGCGGCTCGTTTCCGGCCTGCCGCGTGGCGGGCGCGCCGGCCGCGGGCGGGGCGTCGGTCGCGTTCTCGAGCTCCACGAGCACGCCGGAGAAGGCGACCACGTAGAGGTTCCGCGCCGGGAAGCCGGACCCGCCGCCGCCCCAGTTGACCGCGCTCGCCTGGCTGATCCCGCGCGCGACCACGCAGGCGCTGCGGTCCGTGTCGATCCGCCAGACCTCGCCCGCGGCGTTCACGGCCATGAACAGGCGGTCGCGCTCGTCACGGGTCATGCCGTCGGGGCCGGCGGCGACGTCCTCGGGGGGCGCCTCGAAGTAGGGGACCTCGTCGGTCGGGTCGCGCAGGTCGATCCGCGCGACCGAGGCCGGCTTGAAGGTCTGCGCCGCGTAGAGGTAGCGGCCGGCCGTGTCGACCACGAGGCCGTTGGGGGTGGCGACCTTCGACCAGTCGTCCTCCACCTCTCCGCCGACCACCTTGTCGATCCCGCCGGCGAAGTCGTTGGAGGCGTAGATCGCGCCGTCGGGACCGCGCACGATGCCGTTGGCCATGCCCATGCCGCCGGCCACGACCGTGTGCTTGCCGGTCTCGGGGTTCACGCGCATGAGCCCGCCGTCCTGCCCGTCGGCGACCGCGTTGTCGTTGCCCCCGTTGAAGCCGAACACGAGGCTGCCGTCCGGCTCCCAGGCGAGCCCGCCCGAACCGTCGACCCCCTGGATCAGCAGCTTGGGATCCGCCCCGGGCCGCTCCACCCGCAGCAGCCGCCCGCCGTTCTGGAGGTCGGAGTAGAAGAGTCGCCCGCGCTCGTCGGCGATGATCGACTCGAGCTGCCCCTGGCCGCTGAGGATCGTCCGCTTCTGCGGAGCGTCGGGGCAGTCGGGGAGGGCGTGGGCGGCGGGCGCCGCGGCGAGCGACAGGCCAACCGCGGCGAGCAGGACTGGGCGAGTGAGCACGGCCGCAGGGTACGCGCTGGGACGTCTACCGGCGCTATGACCCCGGTAGGCGTCCCGACGTTCGTTCCGGGCCGACCCTACGCCGACAGGGCGCCCAGCACCAGCTCGTCGTGGCCCTGCGCCTTCACGTTGCGCAGCACCTTGGCGAGCTTGCCGTCGGCGTCCACGACGAAGGTCGAGCGCTCGATCCCCATCCGCGCCTTCATGTAGCCGCGCGCGGGCTTGTGGACCCAGACGCCGTAGGCCTCGGCCACGGAGTGGTCCTCGTCCGAGAGCAGCGTGAACGGCAGGCCGTACTTGTCCGCGAACTTGCGCAGCGCCGGCACCGGGTCGGGCGAGATCCCCAGCACCACGGCGCCGGCGTCGTCGAACTCGGCGGAGCGGTCGCGGATCGCGCACGCCTGGGTGGTGCACCCCGGTGTGTCGGCCTTCGGGTAGAAGTAGACGACGACCGTCCTGCCGCGCAGCGACGCGAGGCTGACCGGGTTGCCGTCCTGGTCCGGCAGCTCGAAGTCAGGTGCCCGGTCGCCCTCGTTCACAGCACCGCCAGGTACCGGTCGAGCTCCCACTTCGACACCTGCACGCGGTAGTCGTCCCACTCCTTGCGCTTGAGCTCCACGTAGCGCGTGAACATGTGCTCGCCGAGCGTGCGGAGCACGAGCTCGGACTCGGCGGTCAGCTCGATCGCCTCGCCCAGCGTCTCGGGCAGCTGCTCGATGCCGCGCCGCTTGCGGTCGTCGGCCGACAGGTGGTAGAGGTTCTGCTCCATCGGCTCGGGCAGCTCGTAGCCCTTCTCGATCCCCTCGAGCCCGGCCTGCAGCAGCACGGCGAACGTGAGGTAGGGGTTGCACGCCGGATCGGGGCAGCGCAGCTCCATCCGCGTGGCCTGCTCCTTGCCCGGGTGGTAGAGCGGCACGCGCACGAGCGCGGAGCGGTTGCGCCGCGACCACGCCACGTACACCGGCGCCTCGTACCCCGGCACGAGCCGCTTGTACGAGTTCACCCACTGGGCGAAGATCGACGAGATCTCGCGCGCGTGGCGGAGCTGGCCGGCGATGAACGCCTTGCCGGTGGCGGACAGGTAGTACTGGTCGTCGCCGTCGTAGAAGGCGTTGCGGCCCTCCTTGAAGAGCGACTGGTGCGTGTGCATGCCGGAGCCGTTCTCGCCGAACAGCGGCTTGGGCATGAACGTCGCGTGCCAGCCGTACTTCATCGCGTACTCCTTGACCGTGATGCGGTACGTCATGCAGTCGTCCGCCATCTTCAGGGCGGGCGCGTAGCGCATGTCGATCTCGTGCTGCGAGGGGCCGACCTCGTGGTGCGTGTACTCCACGTGGATGCCGAGCTGCTCGAGGGCGAGCACCGTGTCGCGGCGCACGTCGGAGCCGGCGTCGAGCGTGGTCAGGTCGAAGTAGCCGCCCTCGTCCAGGACCTCCGGCACGCCATCCTCGGGCTTGGAGTTTCGGAAGTAGAAGAACTCGAGCTCCGGCCCGACGTTGAAGGCGTCGAAGCCCATCGACTCCGCCCGCTGCAGGGCGCGGCGCAGCACATGGCGCGGGTCGCCCTCGTACGGCTGGCGGTCCGGGGTGACGATGTCGCAGAACATCCTCCCCACCCCCGCCTCGCCGCTGTTGCGCCACGGCAGGACCGCGAACGTGGACGCATCGGGCATCGCGATCATGTCCGACTCCTCGATTGCGTTGAAGCCGGTGATGGAGGAGCCGTCGAAGCCCATGCCGCCCTCGAACGCGTCGTCGAGCTCCTGGGTGTTGATCGAGAAGCTCTTCAGCTGCCCGAGGACGTCGGTGAACCAGAGCCGGATGAAGCGGAGGTTCTGATCCTCGACGAGGGCCTTGACGTCGTCGGCGGTCTTGGGCTGATCGGCCATGCGGCCCTCCGTGCGGTCGAGGATCGGCGGTAGGCCGCAGCCTAACGGGCTAGGCCAGCCAGCTACGGCCCCAGCGCTGGAGCGCGTGGACCACCGGCTCGAGCGAGCGCCCCTTCTCCGTGAGCGTGTACTCCGTGCGGACCGGCGAGCCGTCGATCACGCGGCGCTCGACCATGCCCTCGGCCTCCAGCTCCTTGAGGCGCTCGGAGAGGAGCCGGTCGGAGATCTCGGGCACGAGACGCCGGATCTCGGAGAAGTGCAGCGGGCCGTCGAGCAGCACGGCCACGATCGCGCCGGTCCAGCGTTTGCCGATCAGCTCCACCGCGCGGTGGTAGTAGACGCAACACGTCCGGCGCTGCGTTACGACGCGAACCGCCACGCCTCGCATGGTAATGACCGCTCAGGCGGCCCGGAGGACGCGGCCCAGCTCGGCGGAGCCGTCGATCGGCAGGTTCCCCCCGCGGGTGAAGAGCGCATGGAAGAGGCCGAGCGACACGTGGGCAGTCGTCTCGAGGAGCTGCTCGTCGGTCCAATCGGCCTCGCGCGCCTCCTCCACGAGGTGGAGCGGGACCGCCTCGGGCTCGTCGAGCAGGCCCTTCACGAACGCGAGCAGCGTGGCCTCGCGCCTGTCGGCCGAGTCGAACTGCCGCGCGAGGGCGATCTCGTCGAGGCCGAGCCCGGCGTCGCGCGCCGTGCGCTGGAGCATGACCAGCACGTACTCGCTGCCCTCGTGCTGGGCGACGGCGAGCGCCACCCGCTGCTGGGTCTTGAGCGGCAGCGCGCCCTGGCGCAGCTCGGAGCGGAAGCGGGCATAGGCGCGCAGCACCGACGGCGCGCCGGCGAGCAGGCCGAGCATGTTGGACACCTGGCCGCCCGTGGAGAGCGCACCCTTGAGCACGGGCAGGCTCTTGTCGGGAGCGGTGAGCTCGTCGTGTAGCTGGAACCTGCTCTCCTTCGCCTTCTTCGCCACTTCAGCCTCTGAGGGTTGCTTACGGGAGGTAAGTATAGATTCGGCCGTCCACGATGAATACGCATCAGGGCGGTCTGGGGATGTGTACGCGAAGCTGTTGAAGCGCCCATAAACCGCGAGAGGAGTCCGAGATGTCAGCCCTCCCCCCGATCGTCCCCCGCGAGGACTGGCTCGCCGCCCGCGAGCGGCTGCTCGAGCGGGAGAAGGAGCTGACCCGCGCCCGCGACGCGCTGAACGGCGAGCGGCGCCGGATGGGGATGGTGCGGATCGAAGAGGACTACGTCTTCGAGGGCCCGTCCGGGCGGGTGGGGCTGCCCGACCTCTTCGAGGGCCGGCGCCAGCTCGTGGTGCACCACTTCATGTTCGACCCGAGCTGGGACGACGGCTGCCCGAGCTGCTCCTGGGCCGCCGACGAGACCTCGGAGGGGCGGCTGCGCCATCTCCACGAGGGCGACACCGCCTTTGCGGCCGTCTCGCTGGCCCCGATCGAGAAGATCGAGGACTACCGCGCGCGCCGCGGCTGGACGTTCCCCTGGTACTCGTCGCACGGGAGCGACTTCAACCGCGACTTCGGCGTGACCGTGGGCGAGGACGGCACCTACAACTACCGCCCGGGCGCCGCCGAGCCGGGCGAGTACCCCGGCTACAGCTGCTTCCTGCGCGACGGCGACGCCGTCTTCCACACCTACTCCACGTACGCGCGCGGGACCGAGATGGTCGGCGGCGCGCACTACTTCCTAGACCTGACGGCGCTCGGGCGCCAGCAGGAGTTCGAGCGCCGGTACGGCTAGAGCGGCGCGGCGTCGGCCGTCGCCGTGGCGACGCCGACCAGGAACAGGCCGAGGAAGAACGCCCAGCCCGCGATCCGGTCCGGGCGCGGGCCGATGCGGGCGGCGGCGTCCGGGCGGCGGCGCGGCGGCGCGGGGCGCTGACCGGTGATCACGACGGTCCGGCGGCCGGTCTCGGGGTCGCGCGCCGGCGGCTCGTCGCCCGTGCGGGTGACGACCAGCGTCAGCTCCGGACGGCGCCGTGCCTCAACCTCTTCCAGCCAACTCGGGGCTGTCGCTCGTTCTGCCATCTGACCCTCTTTCGCGCGCCTACGGGGTTAGCTGACGGGCTCGCGCGAAAGAGCTGCGCTACACCGCTTCCTGCGGTGATTCGCCCCTGGCCTTCAGGCCAACTGGTTCCCCCGTGCCCCGCCACTGGCGGCGGGACCTCGGCATTGACGGGCAGGATGGTACCCCACGGGGCGGCGGAGCGAACCTGAGAGTGGCGTCGGGGCCTGGCTGCGGCGGCGTCGGAGCGTGGCTGCGGGCAAGCGGGGTCGATTGCGTCCTCTATGGGGACGGAAGTGACCCCGGTCGGCTACGGGTTGGCGCCCGCGACCTCGGCGAGGTACTCGCCGACCGCCTCGGCGTCCTCGCCCTGGAGCAGCCGCGGCGGCATCCGGCCCTGGCCGGTCCCGCCGACCTCGATCGCCTCGACGATCCGCTGCTTGGTGACCTGCCCGATCTCGTCGAGGTTCGGGCCGGTAACCCCGCGGGCGTTGATCGCGGCGAGGCTGTGGCAGGTCGCGCAGGTCTGCTTGAAGAGCTGCCGGCCCTCGGCCGCGGTCTCGCTCGGCTTCTCGTTCTTGAGGTTGGAGACGCCGCCCTTCGCCTGGTCGCGGTCGGCGATCACCAGCACGGGGATCGCGATGCCGATCCCGATGTAGATCGCCGGGATGATGAAGCGGAACGCGCGCCGGCCGCCGGTGAGGTACGCCGCGCGCGCCTGGCTCGGGCCGCCCGAGAAGGCGACGAACAGGACCCCCGCGCCGAGCGCGAGGAAACCGAGTACTAGGGCGGCGGTGGCCATGCGGGCGGGGATGGTATTACGGGAGCCGGAGGCGAGGGCGGGCGGCGGCGGCCGGGCTCGGCGGCGGCGGCTCCGCGAGAGCCGTCAGGCCGCGGCTTCGCGGAGAGCCGTCAGGCCGCGGCTTCGCGGCTTGCGTCGTGCGCGGCCTCGCGGCGGGCGCGCTTCCAGCTGCCGAACGCTGCGAAGACGTCGGTGAGGTCCGGCAGCGACTCGTCCTCGGCCGCACGCTGCTGGTAGTCGACCATCAGGAGCCGCTCGGGCGGCGAGCCGAGCGCCTCCGCCACCGTGCGGATGCCCTCCACCACCTCGGTGGGCGAGGCCTCGTCGGCGTCCGGATCGCGGGCGCGCTGCGCCTCCCGCGCGAAGACGCCGGCCGCGGCGCCGCGCGCGCCGGGGGCGCCGTCGCCGGCGCCACGGGCGCGACCGGCTCCGATCAGCAGACGGCAGTGGGGGCAGCGGACCGGCTGCGGCGGCCACGGGCCGGGCGCGTTCGCCTCGACCAGCAGCAGGCAGTGGGGGCAGTGGGCGTCGGTCCTCTCCCGGGTAGCGCTCATCACCCTGGTTGTTGCGCAACTTCCGCTTGGGTAAACACGCGGCCGGAGGCGGGCGCGAAGCCGCTTCGGCCGGACGGGGCCGCGGGACTGGCGGAGCGGGGCCGGCGGGACGGGCGGAGCGGCGGGGACGGAGCGGAGGCGCGGGACGGGCGGAGCGGCGGGGACGGAGCCACGCCGCGGGACGGGCGGAGCGGGGCCGCTCAGACCGCCAGCGCCTGCAGCTCGCGCTCCTCGGCGAGCTTGCGCAGGGCGCGGCGCTCCAGCTTGCGGACGCCCTCGGGCGAGAGGTCCATCCGCTTGGCGACCTCGCGCAGCGTCATCGGCTCGCGGCCGTCGAGACCGAAGCGCATCTCGATGACCCGCCGCGCGCTGTCGTCGAGCCGCTCGAGCGCGCGCCGGATCGAGCGCTCCTCGAGCTCCACCGCGACCTCCTCGAGCGGGCTCGGCGCGTCCGAGGGCAGCAGCGAGCCCAGCTCGGCCTCGCCCTCCCCGCCCACGGGCGTCTCGAGGCTGACCGGCACCCGCTCGGCCGAGCGAAGCTCCTCCACGCGCGCGGCGTCGGTGCCGAGCGCCTCGGCCAGCTCCTCGTTCGTGGGGTCGCGCCCGAGCGAGGCGGTGAGCTTGCGCTCGGCGCTGCGCAGCTTGGTCAGCTCCTGCCCTATGTGGGCCGGGATCCGGATCGTGCGCGACTGGTGCTGGACGCCGCGCTGCATCGCCTGGCGGATCCACCAGGTGGCGTAGGTCGAGAACTTGAAGCCGCGCCGGTAGTCGAACTTCTCGACCGCGCGGATCAGCCCGAGGATCCCCTCCTGGATCAGGTCGAGGAACGGCAGCCCGAGCCCGCGATAGCGCTTGGCGTTCGCCACCACGAGCCGCAGGTTCGCCTCGATCATCCGGTCCTTCGCCGCCTGGTCGCCGCGCTCGATCCGCTTGGCCAGCTCGACCTCCTCCTGCGCGGTCAGCAGCGGCCGCTGGGCGATGTCGCGGAGGAAGATCTGGAGCGAGTCGCTCGTGGCCTCGGCCACGGCCTCGTGCGTGTAGCTCGGCGCGGCCTCGCCGCGGCTCCCCGTGTCGGTCACCTCGATGCCGCGGCGCTCCGCCTCGCGGTAGACGCCCTCGATCCGGTCGCCGTCGATCTCCAGCCCCTCGACGGCCGCGGCGACGTCGGAGAACTCCAGCGTCCCGCTCTCCTCGGCCCGCTGGAGGAGGTCTTCGATGCGGCTCTCGAGCGCCTCCTCGGTCATGCGGTCCAGCATACGCCTGTCAGGCGATGAGCAAATCCGCCCCCGAATAGACGTTGAACGAGCCCTCCCTGGCGAAGCCGCAGAGCACCATTCCGCGGTCGCGGGCGAGCGACACCGCGAGGCTCGAGGGCGCGCCCACGGCCACGATGCCGGCGAGGCCCGCGAGGGCCGCCTTCTGGACGAGCTCGAACGAGGCCCGGCCGCTCACGCACGCGAGCACGCCGGGAAGCGGATAGCGCCCGGCCAGGAGCAGCTCCCCCACCGCCTTGTCCATCGCGTTGTGGCGCCCCACGTCCTCGTGCACCGCGAGCAGCTCGCCGCCGGGGTCGAAGAGGGCGGTGGCGTGGAGGCCGCCGGTGCGGTCGAACGAGCGCTGGCGGGCCCGCAGCTCCTCGGGCGCGCGGCGCACCAGCGCGGGATCGACCGGCTCGCGCGAGGGCGGGGCGGGCGCCTCGATCCGCACGCTCTCGAGCGCCGCCTTGCCGCAGACGCCGCACGACGAGGTCAGGTGAAAGCGCCGCTCGCCGGCCGGATCGCGACGCAGCCCGGCGCGCGTGCGCACCTCCACCACGTTCGCCGCGAGGTCCTCGGCCGGGCCCGCCGCCACGAGGTCGCCGGGCGAGGCGATCAGCCCCTCGCCGGCGAGGAAGCCGGCCGCGAGCGCCTCGTCCTCGCCGGGGGTGCGCATGGTGACGGCGACCGGCGCACCGTCCACGCGGATCTCGAGCGGCTCCTCGACGGCCACCTCGTCGCGCGCGGCTCCCCCTCCCCCGCGCTCGAGCTCCACGGAGGTCACATGGCGGTCGAAGACGCGCTCCACCCCGGGCATGATGGCGCTTCCGGCGCGGGACGCAGGTAGCATCCGCCGCCGATGAGGGGCAGGACTCTGGGGGTGGCGCTGGCCGCCGCGGCGCTGTTGGCGCCCGCAAGCGCGGATGCGCGCGTGATCCGCGCGGGCGACATCCTGCCGCCGGGCCAGAGCGGCCACGTGACCACCGCGGGAATACCGAGCGGCACGGGCTCGCCGCACCTGACCGATCAGGTCGAGCGCTTCATCGCCTTCGACTTCAAGCCGCACGGCTTCGACAACCCCGCGCAGTCGGTCGAGACCCCCCGCATGGGCGTGACGATCGAGCGCGACGACTGGGGCGTCCCGACGGTCCGCGGCCAGAACGACGACGACGTGTGGTTCGGGGTCGGCTACGCCGTGGCCCAGGACCGCCTGTTCCAGATGGAGCTGTTCCGGCGCGCCACGCAGGGCCGGCTCTCGGAGATCGTGGGCCGCGGCTACCTGAAGGACGACGTCATCGCCCGCCGCGACTTCTACACCGGGCCGGAGCTGGACGCCCAGGTGGCCAACCTCCCGGACGACAAGGAGGCGCGCTTCCACAGCTACACCGCGGGCGTGAACGCGTGGATCGCCCAGACGCGGACCGATCCGAACAAGCTGCCCGGCGAGTTCGGCATCGTCAACGCCGCCCCGCCCGCGGACTGGACGGTGCGCGACTCCGCCTCGATCGGCGTCTACCTCGCGCGCACGGTGCCGAGCGACGACGGCGAGGAGATGGCCAACTGGAAGGCGCTGAACACCTTCGGGCCGAAGCTGTTCAACGCGGTCCTGCCGATCCGGACCAAGGGCCAGGTGCCGTCGGTGCCCGCCTCGGAGGGCTCGTTCCCCGCACAGCCCGGGCGGAAGGCCAAGCAGGAGGCGGAGGGCTTCCGGCGCTCGCAGAAGTTCCTCAAGAAGGTGCCGATGCCGAAGCAGGAGGACGTGGGCGGCACGACCGCGTCGGCGCGGGCCCTCGGCGCGCTGCCGATGCTGGGCCAGCTCGGCCGCCAGGGGTCGAACATGTGGGCGATCCGCAACAAGGGCGGCGGCGCGACGCTGTTCAACGGGCCGCAGCTCGGCTTCCAGATCCCCGAGCTGTTCGTCGAGTTCGAGGTGCACCGGCCGGGCTACAACGTGCGCGGCGTGACGGCGCCCGGCGTCCCCCTCGTGGGCATCGGCCACAACGGAGACGTGGCCTGGGGCTTCACCAGCGGCCTGACCGACGAGGACGACGTGTTCGTGGAGAAGCTCACGGCGCCCGAGAAGTACGTCTACAAGGGCCAGGAGCGGGACATGGAGTGCCGCGACGAGATCTTCAACTACCGCTCACCGCCCTCCGACGCGACCGGCGTGCTCGACCTCGAGCCGTTCGTGCCCGAGTCGGGCTCGGAGCGGCGCCGGATCTGCCGGACCGTGCACGGGCCGGTGCAGGGCCGCGCGGACGGCGTCGCGTTCTCGCGCCGCTACGCGATCTGGAACCGCGAGTTCGACACCCTCGCCGCGCTGGTCGGGGTGAGCGAGTCGAAGAACGTGTTCGAGGTGGACAAGGCGATGGCGGGCGCGACCTGGAACGAGAACCTGATGGCTGCCGACAGCCAGGGCAACATCGGCTACTGGCACCCCGGCCTGCTGCCGATCAAGCCGCGCGGCTACGACGAGCGACTCCCCTTCCCCGGCACCGGGGAGGCCGAATGGAGGGGCTTCCTCACCCCGAAGCAGCGGCCGCACTCAATCAACCCGAAGCAGGGCTGGCTCGTGAACTGGAACAACGTGCCGTCGGCCGGCTGGACGCAGGGCGACATCCCCGCGCGCGAGCGTCTCAACGGCCCGTACCACCGCGCCAAGCTCCTGTCGAAGGCGGTCGCCGCGGCCTACGCGAAGGGCGGCGGCTACGAGAACACGCGCGCCGTGGACCGGATCGTGGGCACCACGGCGCAGCAGCGGCCGGTGGCGGCCGGACCGCTCAACAAGGCGCTCGCCGGCGCCACCGGCAACGCCAAGATCGTGCTCGAGACGATCAAGCGCTGGAACGGCTCCTACCACGAGCAGGACGCGAACGGCACGGTCGACCCCGGCGTGGCGGCCTGGCAGGCGTTCGCCGACGGGGCCGTGAAGATCGCCTTCGGCAAGCTCTGGGACCACAAGGAGCTCGGGCTGCTCGGCACGGGCGCCGGCGGCTCGCACGCGTTCGAGTTCTCGAACGTGAAGACCTACTCGCTCCGCAAGCTCGACGCGCGCGGCTGGCGCCAGGCGGCCAAGCTCGCCTTCGGAGCGCTCTCCGCCAGGTTCGGCACGGGCGACCCGGCCAGGTGGCGCGACAAGCGCCGCTTCTACAACACGAGCGCGCAGGGCGCCGCCAGCTTCCCTGACATCCCGTTCTTCGACCGCGGGACCTGGCAACAGGTGGTCGAGCTTGGCCCCTGAGGGCCCGGCCCGGGCCTCCTCCCGCCGCGAGCTCCTCACCCCGGCCGCGAGCAAGGCGCCGCGCCGCCGCCGGGCCGACGTGGTCGTGGTCGGCGCCGGGTTCGCGGGCCTCGCCGCGGCGCACCAGCTGGTGAAGGCCGGGCGCTCGGTGATCGTGCTCGAGGCGCGCAAGCGGGTCGGCGGGCGGATCCTGAACGCCTCGATCGGCGGCGGCGAGGTGATCGAGATCGGCGGCCAGTGGGTCGGCCCCACGCAGGACCGGATCCTCGCGCTCGGCGAGGAGATGGGCGTGCCGACCTACAAGACCTTCAACGAGGGCGACAACCTCTACTACCGCGGCGGCACGCTGCAGCGGTTCAGCTCGAGTGGGCCGCTCGGCGCCGTGCCGCCGGACCCCGAGGGCGCGCCGCAGGCGGCGGCCTTCATCCAGCAGATCAACGACATGGCGGCCCAGGTGCCGCGCGAGAAGCCGTGGGAGTCGGCGCGCGCGGCGGAGTGGGACTCGCAGACGGTCGAGACCTTCAAGCGCTCGGCCACGCTGAGCGAGGGCGGGCGGTTCCTGCTCGACGTCGGGGTGGAGGCCGTCTTCGCCGCCGAGCCGAGCGACATCTCGCTGCTCTGGCTGCTCTTCTACACCGCCGCCGCCGGCAACGAGTCGACGCCGGGTGACTTCAACCGGCTGCTCAACACCGCCGGCGGCGCGCAGGAGAGCCGCTACGTGGGCGGCTCGCAGCGGGTGGCGCTGCGGCTGGCGAAGAAGCTCGGCGGGTCCAAGCGGATCGTGCTCGGGTCGCCGGTGCGGCGGATCAAGCAGGGCGGCAAGAGCGTCAGCGTCTACTCGGACCGGGCGATCGTGAACGCCAAGCGCGTGATCGTCGCGATCCCGCCCACGCTGTGCCAGCGCATCGAGTTCAGCCCCGCCCTCCCGGCCGGCCGCGACCGCCTGACGCAGAACTGGCCGATGGGCTCGGTCGTGAAGTGCGAGGCGGTCTACGACAAGCCGTTCTGGCGCGACGAGGGCCTGACCGGCCAGGTCGTGAGCGACGCGAGCCCGATCAAGATCACCTTCGACAACACGCCCGCCAGCGGCTCCCCCGGAGTGCTGCTCGGCTTCATCGAGGGGCGCGAGTCGCGCCAGTGGGGGCAGAAGTCCGCGCGCGAGCGCCGCGACGCGGTGCTGCGCAACTTCGCCGCCTACTTCGGCGAGCGAGCGCTCAAGCCGTCGAACTACGTGGAGATGGCCTGGCAGGAGGAGACCTGGAGCGGCGGCTGCTACGCGGGCAACCTCACGCCCGGCACGCTGCTGGACTTCGGCCCCGCGATCCGCGAGCCGGTCGGCCGGATCCACTGGGCCGGCACCGAGACGGCCACGCTGTGGGCCGGCTACATGGACGGCGCGGTGCGCTCCGGCGAGCGCGCGGCGGCCGAGGCGCTGGCGCGGCTCTAGCCGGCTCGGCGCGCCGTCACGTACAGGTCCGTCCGCCAGCGCTGCTCGAACTCGGCCGCGCCGTGGCGGTCGAGGATCGCGCCCACCTCGCCGAGCAGCTCCGCTCGCGGGCCCTCCTCCATCGCGCCCACGAACGACCAGGAGTTCACGAAGGCGAGGTAGCCGTCGCGGGTCATGCGCTGCACGTGCTCGAAGGAGCGCTGCTCGAGCGGCTCGAAGAGCTCCCAGCCGGGGCCCGTGCGCCATTCGGCGGTGTCGTCGCGCGGGTCGTTGCCGCTGGCCGCGGGCGTCCGGCGGCCGTGCGGGTGGTAGTAGACGTCGCGCACGCGCTCCACGACCTCCTGCCGCCACGGCTGATCCTCGTCCTGCGGCAGCCCGACGTTCCAGAGCAACGCCAGCCCGCCGCCCGGCCTGAGCACGCGCGCGAACTCGCGCAGCGCGGCCGGCGCGTCGAACCAGTGGAACGCCTCGGCCGCGAACACGGCGTCCAGCTCGGCGTCGGCGAACGGCAGCGACTCGGCCGTGCCGGGCACCGCCCGCGCCTCGCGGATGTAGGCGCGCATCTCGTCGACCGGCTCGACCGCCGTGACCTCCGCCCCGGCGGCGGCCAGCTCGCGCGTGAGCCGCCCGGTGCCGGCCGCCACGTCCGCCACCCGCGCCGCGCCCGGCTCGAGCGACCAGTGCGCGAACGCGGCGAGCACCGCCTCGCGCGGCCAGCCCGGGCGGCCGCGGTCGTAGGCCTCGGCTCCGCTGCCGAACCCCCGCCGGGCGAGTGGGTTGACCGCCAGCGGTCTAGGCGCCGGCCGCGGCCAGCTCGGGCTCGTCAGGCGTCGTGCCCAGGCCGCTCAGGTAGCGGTCGGCCGAGCGTGCGGCCTGGCGCCCCTCGGCGATCGCCCAGACCACGAGCGACTGCCCGCGGCGAGCGTCGCCGCAGGCGAACACGCCGGGCACGGAGGTGGCGAAGTCGTCGTCGGAGACGTTGCCGCGCCCGTCGAGGTCCACGCCGAGCTGCTCGACGAGGCCCTCGTGCTGCGGGTGCAGGAAGCCCATCGCGAGCAGGACGAGGTCCGCCTGGATCGTGAACTCGCTGCCCTCGCGCTTGTCGAACGAGGGCGGCTCGCCCACCTCGTGGCCGTGCAGGTGCGTCACGCGCCCGTCCTCGCCCGTGAGGTGCGTGGTCATCACGCTGTAGCGGCGCTCGCCGCCCTCCTCGTGCGCGCCCGACGTGCGCAGGATCAGCGGCCACTGCGGCCACGGGGTGCGGTCGTCGGGGCGCTCCGGCGGCGGCTCCGGCAGCAGCTCGAACTGCGTGACGCTGGCCGGCCGCTCGCGGTGCGAGTTGCCGAGGCAGTCGGCGCCGGTGTCGCCGCCGCCGATGATCACCACGTGCTTGCCGGCGGCGCTGATCGGCTTGGCGGCCGGGGCGTCGCCCGCCACGTAGCGGTTGCGCTGCTCGAGGTACTCCATCGCGAAGTGCACGCCGTCGAGCTCGCGGCCCGGCACCGGCAGGTCGCGCGGGATCGTGGAGCCGATCGCGAGCACGACCGCGTCGAACTGCTCGCGCAGCTCGTCGGCGGTGACGTCGACCCCCACGTTCACGCCCGTGCGGATCTCGACGCCCTCCGCGGCCATCAGGTCCGCGCGCCGCTGCACGTAGCGCTTCTCGAGCTTGAAGTCGGGCACGCCGTAGCGCATCAGCCCGCCGATCCGGTCGTTGCGCTCGAACAGCGTGACGCTGTGGCCGGCCTTGTTGAGCTGGGCCGCCGCCGCCATGCCCGCCGGGCCCGAGCCCACGACCGCGACCGTGCGGCCGGTGCGGTAGGCCGGCGGCTCCGGCACGATCCAGCCCTCCTCGAAGGCGCGGTCGGCGATCGACTGCTCGATCTGCTTGATCGTGACCGAGTCGTCGTTGATGTCGAGCGTGCAGGCGGCCTCGCACGGCGCCGGGCAGATGCGGCCGGTGAACTCCGGGAAGTTGTTGGTCGCGTGCAGCGCGTCGATGGCCTCGCGCCAGCGGTCGCGGTAGACGAGGTCGTTCCAGTCCGGGATCAGGTTGCCCAGCGGGCAGCCGGAGTGGCAGAACGGGATGCCGCAGTCCATGCAGCGCGCGCCCTGCTCGCGCAGCTCGGCCTGCGGAAGCAGGACCACGTACTCCTCGAAGTCGGCGACCCGCTCGGTCTTGGGCCGCTTGCGCGGCTCGACGCGGTGGATCTTCAGGAAGCCGCCGAGCTCACCCATTGAAGGGAAGGACCTCCTCCTCGGCGCCCGCGGCGGCCTGCTCCTGCTGGCCCGCTTCGTCGTTGCCCGCGGCGGCGGTCTCGCGCTCGGCCCGCTGACCCGCCTCGGCGGCGTCCTCGGTCTGCCCGGCCTCACCGGTCTCGCGCGTCTCCTCGTTGCCGTCGGCCACCGGGTACGGCGAGCCCTGGCCCGCGCGCACCGCGCCGGAGCCGTCGCCGTCGCCGTGCTCGGCCACCACGGCCGGCTCGCCCGCGTCCACGCGCTGGCGCTCCTCGCGCTCGCGCAGCACTCGCTTGTAGTCCATCGGCATCACCTTCACCCAGGCCGAGGTCAGCGCGTCCCAGTCCGCCAGGACCCGCTCCGCCACAGTCGATCCGGTCCGCTCGCGGTGCTCCTCCACCAGCGCGCGCACCTCCGCGAAGTCGTCGCCCGTGGGGTGCTCCAGCTCGACCATCTCGGTGTTGCAGCGCGACGCGAACTCGCCGTCGGGATCGAGCACGTACGCGACCCCGCCGCTCATGCCCGCGGCGAAGTTGCGGCCGGTCGGGCCGAGGATGATCGCGCGACCGCCCGTCATGTACTCGCAGCCGTGGTCGCCCACGCCCTCGACGACCGCGTGGGCGCCCGAGTTGCGCACGCAGAAGCGCTCGCCGGCGAGGCCGCGGAAGAACGCGCGCCCGCCCGTGGCCCCGTAGAGCACGGTGTTGCCGATGATCACGTTCTCCTCGGGCACGAACGGGACGCCGTCGGGCGGCCGGACGGCCAGCACGCCGCCGGAGAGCCCCTTGCCCGTGTAGTCGTTGGCGTCGCCCGTGAGCGTGAGAGTCACGCCGGGCGCGAGCCAGCCGCCAAAGCTCTGGCCGCCGGTGCCGTCGAGCCGCACGTCGATCGTGCCCTCGGGCAGGCCCTCGGCTCCGTACTTCTCCGCGATCTTGCCCGAGATCAGGCCGCCCACGCAGCGGTGCCGGTTCTCGGCCCGCACGGAGAAGCTGACCCGCTCGCCGCGCTCCAGCGCGGGCTCGGCCTTCTCGCACAGCTCGTGATCGAGGTGGTCGTCCAGCACCGGGTCCTGCGGGCGCACGCAGCGGCGCGGCACCTCGGGGGGCGCCTCAGGCGGCGCGAGCAGCCCGGAGAGGTCCACCCCGCGCGCCTTCCAGTGGTCGATGGCGGCGTCGGGCTCGAGCAGGTCGGTGCGGCCCACCAGGTCCTCGAACTTCCGCACGCCGAGCTGCGCCATGTACTGCCGCACCTCCTCGGCGATGAAGAAGAAGAAGTTGACGACGTGCTCGGGCTGGCCCTCGAAGCGCTTGCGCAGCTCCGGGTCCTGGGTGGCGATGCCGACCGGGCACGTGTTCAGGTGGCAGGCGCGCATGTAGATGCAGCCCATCGTGATCAGCGGCGCCGTGGAGAACCCGAACTCCTCGGCGCCGAGCAGCGCGCCGATCACCACGTCGCGGCCGGTCTTCATCTGGCCGTCGGTCTGCACCACGATGCGGTCGCGCAGCTTGTTCATCACGAGCGTCTGCTGGGTCTCGGCCAGGCCGATCTCCCACGGCACGCCGGCCGATTGGATCGAGCTCACGGGCGAGGCGCCGGTGCCGCCGTCGTGGCCCGCGATCACCACGTGGTCGGAGTTGGCCTTGGCCACGCCAGCCGCGACGGTGCCCACGCCGACCTCGGACACGAGCTTGACGCTGATCCGCGCCGCGGGGTTCGCGCAGCGCAGGTCGAAGATCAGCTGCTTGAGGTCCTCGATCGAGTAGATGTCGTGGTGCGGCGGCGGCGAGATCAGGCCGACGCCCGGCGTGGAGTGCCGGATCTTCGCGATGTACTCGTCGACCTTGTGGCCGGGCAGCTGGCCGCCCTCGCCGGGCTTGGCGCCCTGGGCGATCTTGATCTGCAGCTCGTCGGCGTTGCGCAGGTAGTGGATCGTCACGCCGAAGCGGCCGGAGGCGACCTGCTTGATCGCCGACCGGCGCGAGTCCCCATTGGGGTCCGGCGTGTAGCGGCGCGGGTCCTCCCCGCCCTCGCCCGTGTTCGACTTGCCACCGAGGCGGTTCATCGCGATCGCGAGCGTCTCGTGCGCCTCCGCCGACAGCGAGCCGAGGCTCATCGCGCCGGTGGCGAAGCGCTTGACGATCTCCTTGACGGGCTCGACCTCGTCGACGTCGATCGGGTCGCCCGGCTTGGCGATGTCGAGCAGGCCGCGCAGCGTCGCGCGCCGCTTCGACTGCTCGTTGATCAGCTTGGTGAACTCCGCGTACGACTCCTGGCCGCCGTGGCGCACGGCGTGCTGGATCTTCGCGACCGTGTCGGGGTTCCACTGGTGGAACTCGCCGTCGCGGCGCCACATGTGCACGCCGCCGACCGGCAGGCGGTGGCCGGTGCGCGGGTAGGCACGGCTGTGGCGGTCGATCGCCTCGCGGGCGAGCACGTCGAGGCCCACGCCGCCGATCCGCGAGGTCGCGCCGGTGAAGTAGCGGTCGATCAGCTCGCTCTCGAGGCCGACGGCCTCGAAGATCTGCGCGCCGGTGTAGCTGCGCACCGTCGAGATGCCCATCTTCGAGATCGTCTTGAGGATCGCCTTGCCCAGCGCCTTCACGAAGTGAGCGTCGGCGTCGGCCGCCGACTCGACGCCCGGGAGCAGCTGCTCGTCGAACATCTCGTGGAGCGTCTCGAAGGCGAGGTAGGGGTTGATCGCGTTCGCGCCGAAGCCGAGCAGGCAGCAGACGTGATGGACCTCGCGCGGCTCGCCGGACTCGACCACGAGGCCGGTCTGCAGGCGCGTGCCCTCGCGCACGAGGTGGTGGTGCACGCCGGAGACCGCCAGGAGCGCGGGGATCGGCACGCGGTCCTGGCCGGCGGCGCGGTCGGAGATGATCAGGATGTTGTCGCCCTCGGCGAGGCGCGCCGAGGCCTCCTGGCAGAGGCGCTCCATGGCGCGCGCGAGACCCTCCGGGCCGTCCGCGGCGGGCCAGGTGGCGTCGAGCGTGTGGGCGGCGAACACGTCGTGGTCGACCTGCCGCAGCTTCTCCAGCTCGCCGTTCGAGAGGATCGGCTGGCCGATGATCAGCTGGTGAGCGTGCTCGGGCGTCTCGGTGAAGAGGTTCGACTGCGGGCCGACCGCAGTCTCGAGGCTCATCACCACGCGCTCGCGAATCGGGTCGATCGCCGGGTTCGTGACCTGGGCGAAGAGCTGCTTGAAGTACGAGTAGAGCGGCGGGCTCTTGTCCGACAGGACCGCCAGGGCGAAGTCGTTGCCCATCGAGCCGATCGGCTCCTCGGCGCTCACGCCGCCCATGCGCGCGAGCGTGATCCGCAGGTCCTCCTGCGTGTAGCCGAACATGAGCTGGCGGGTGCGGACCGGGTCGGCCGGCAGCTCGCGCGGCGCGACGTCCGGCAGGTCGTCGAGGTGGACCGTGCAGTCGCGGTACCACTGCCCGTACGGCCTGCGGGTCGCGATCTCGTGCTTCAGCTCCGCGTCCTCGATCACGCGGCCCTTCTCGACGTCGACGAAGAACAGCTTGCCCGGCTGGAGCCGGCCCTTGCGGAGGATCTTGCTCGGCTCGGCCTCGAGCACGCCCGACTCGGACGCGAGCACCACGAAGTCGTCGCTCGTGACCTGCCAGCGGCCCGGGCGCAGCCCGTTGCGGTCGAGCGTGGCGCCGATCACGTGGCCGTCGGTCGAGGCGATGCCGGCGGGGCCGTCCCACGGCTCCATGAGGCACGAGTGGTACGCGTAGAAGTCGCGCACCTCGGGCGGCATCGCGGCGTGGTTCTCCCACGCCTCGGGGACCATCATCATCAGGGCGTGCGGGAGCGAGCGGCCTGCGAGCACGAGCATCTCGAGCACGCTGTCGAAGATCGCCGAGTCGCTGTCGCGCTCGTTCACGACCGGCAGCAGCTTGGCCAGGTCGTCGCCGAACGCCTCGCTCAGGAGCTGCGACTCCCGCGCGCGCATCCAGTTGATGTTGCCGCGCACGGTGTTGATCTCGCCGTTGTGGCAGAGGAACCGGTACGGGTGGGCGAGCTTCCAGCTCGGGAAGGTGTTCGTGCTGAAGCGCGAGTGCACGAGGGCGAGCGCCGTCTCCATGCTCGTCTCGCGCAGGTCGGGGAAGTAGGCCGGAAGCTGCGGGCTCGTGAGCATGCCCTTGTAGACGAGCGTGCGGCTGGAGAAGCTCGGGATCGCCACGTCCTCGCGCGCGCGTGACTCGATGACCCGGCGGATCACGTAGAGACGGCGCTCGAAGGCGAGCTCGGAGTGCTGGTCGCCGAGCGTCGACTCGACGAAGACCTGGCGGATGCGCGGCTCCACCGCCGCGGCACTGGCACCCGGCACGTTGCTGTCCACGGGCACGTCGCGCCAGCCCAGCACGCGCTGGCCGCCCTCCTCGACGGCGGTCTCCACGATCTGCTCGACCTCGCGGCGGCGGTCGTCCTCGCGCGGGAGGAAGATCACGCCCACGCCGTAGCGGCCGAGCTCCGGCAGCTCGCAGCCGGCGGCTCCGCGCAGGAACGCGTCGGGGGTCTGGAGCAGGATCCCGGCGCCGTCGCCGGTGTCGACCTCCGAGCCGCTGGCGCCGCGGTGCTCCAGGTGGTCGAGGACCCAGAGCGCCTTGGCGACCGTGTCGTGCGTGCGCCGGTTCGTGAGGTCGGCGACCGCGCCGATGCCACACGCGTCGTGCTCGAATGCTGGGTCGTAGAGGCCCGCGGCCCCAGGCGGCTGAAGTCTGTGCATATTCAGGAGGGGTCAGGGCCGCGGCGACTCGGCCAAGTAGTCGGCAGATGTTAGCGGTGCTCAGAGCGGATTCGCCAGTTCCTGCCCCCCGATCAGGCGTTCATGCGGCCACCCTCGTCCAGGCCCTGAGGGCGTCCACGATGGCCGCGGTCGGCGTCCAGGGATCGGCGATGGCGGCGCCGTCGCTGGTCGAGACGGCGGCCCGGATCTCGCTCCCCACCTGGGCCAGGACGAGATCGCCACGCGGGATGCGGCGGTCGTCGAGGCGGGCGAGGCGGCTCAGGGCGGGTCGGTCGGACTCCCCGGCGGGGCGGAAGACGACTGGCATATGGGTGGTGTGGGTGTTGTCCATGGGGCCAGCTTCTCGCGTGGGCGGGCGCGCGACATCGGGGATGGACCCTGAACATCGACCCTGAACCCCCACCCCCGAGCGGGGACGCGCGATACTTCCCCGCGCTCGCTGGATTCCGAGCGCCACGGTTCAAATTGGGGGGCAAGGTTGACGACTGAGGCAGGCACGCTGCAGCCGGGGGTCGCGCCACGCGGCTGGGCCGGGCGGGTCCGCGAGAGCTCGTGGCACACGAAGGGCCTCGCGGCGTTCACGCTGCTCGTGATCTCGCACTGGGCCGAGCACATCCTCCAGGCGATTCAGCTCTGGGTGCTCGGCTGGGAGTTGCCCGAGGCGCGCGGCGCGTTCGGCATGCTCGTCCCCGCGCTCGTGCGCGAGGAGTGGCTCCACTACGGCTACAACGCGGCGATGCTGATCGGCCTGCTGGCGCTCCTCTACGGGTTCAGCGGCGATGCCAGGAAGTGGTGGCTGATCACGATCGGCATCCAGGTCTGGCACCACTTCGAGCATCTGATCCTGCTGATCCAGGCGCAGACGAGCCCGTGGTTCGGCGAGCCCGTCCCCACCAGCGTGGTGCAGCTGCTCGTCCCGCGGGTGGAGCTGCACCTCTTCTACAACAGCCTCGCGACCGCCCCGATGATCGTCGCGATCGTGTACCACCGGCGGCAGCAGCGCCGGGATTCGGCGCGCGGCGCGCCCGCCTAGACGCCCGCAGCGCCCTCGGCGCGGACGGCCCCCGGACGGGGGGTTGACCCGGACGGACGCAGGTGGTGGGCTGGGCAGCGCATGATCGGCCGCGAGGACCCGCGCTGGAACACGCTCAGGCGCGGATTCAACCTTCGCTGGGTCGCGGACCCGGACCGTGTGGCGGTGTGCTCCAGTGCCGACGGCGTCGTCGCCACCGTGCAGCGCGCGGTGGACGAGGGGCGGCGCATCACCGTGCGCAGCGGCGGCCACTGCTACGAGGACTTCGTCTGCGACAACCAGGACGGGGTGATCGTGGACATGGCGCTGATGAACGGCGCCTGGCGCGACCCGAACAGCGGGCTCTACTGCATGGAGGGCGGCTGCACGAACTGGGACCTGTACGTCCGGCTGTACAAGGAGTTCGGCGTGACCCTGCCGGCCGGGTCGTGCTACTCGGTGGGCGCCGGCGGTCACTTCACCGGCGGGGGCTACGGCCTGCTCTCGCGCCGTGACGGGCTGACCGTGGACTACCTCCACGCGGTCGAGGTCGTGCGCGTGAACTCCGAGGGCCGCGCCGAGCTCGTGACCGTCGCGCGCGACTCCTCCGACCCCGGCGAGCGCGAGATGCTCTGGGCGCACCTGGGCGGGGGCGGCGGCAACTTCGGGATCGTCACGAAGTTCTTCTTCGCCGACCCGCCGGAGGCCCCGTCGGACGCGTGGATCCTCAACCTCGCGTGGCCCTGGAAGGGACTCGACCCCGATCGCTTCAGGCGGTTGCTGGAGAACTACGGCGGGTTCCTCGAGGCCAACAGCGACGTGGGCAGCGAGTACAGCGGGCTGTTCTCGCTGCTGCACCTCAACCAGAACGCCGGCGATCCGGCTCAGGTGGTTATGACGGCGCAGTACGTGGGCCCGCGGCCCGAGTTGCTCGCCGAGTTCGGGGCGCACGTCGGCGACGGGGTCGGAGCGCCCGAGCCGCAGAAGCGGCCGTGCGGCTACCACCACCTGGTCGCGCAGGGGACCGAGCCGGAGTGGATGCCGTGGCTCTACGCCACGCAGACGCTGAACGGGTCGGGGCCGAACCGGCGCGGGAAGTACAAGTCGTCGTACATGAAGCGGGGCTTCCCGGGCCATCAGATCGACGCGCTGTACGAGTGGCTCCACGAGTACCCGCTGCGCCACCCGAAGCTGGCGAACCCGAACGCGCTCGTGCAGGTCGATTCGTACGGCTGCCAGGTGAACGCCGTCGCCTCCGACGAGTGCGCGATCCCGCAGCGCTCGTCGATCATGAAGCTCCAGTTCCAGACCTACTGGACCGACCCGGCCCAGGACGACGACAACCTCGCCTGGATCCGCGGTGTGTACGAGGGCATGTACGGGGCGGCCGGGCCGCGCCCCGACGAGGTCATGGACGGCGCCTACGTGAACTACCCGGACGTGGACCTCGACGACTGGCAGTACCTGTACTACCTCGAGAACTATCCGCGGCTGCGGCGCGCGAAGCGGCTGTGGGACCCGCTCGAGGTGTTCCACCACGCGCAGTCGATCGAGCCGGCGTAGCAATAGAGAGACCCCGCTCGCGCGGGGCCTCCCCTTAGCCGGCCGGTAAGCCGGATTTTGTCTTGGGCAGCCATCCATCTGCCCGGCTCGCGCCGGGCGGGCCCTTCGGCCCTGCGGCCTACCTGGGACTCGGCGGGCAGCGTCGACGTCCCTGCTTGGCCTTGCACCGGGCGGGGTTTGCCTGGCCGCCGCGTCGCCGCGACGCCGGTGCGCTCTTACCGCACCTTTGCACCCTTGCCGGCGGCGAGCCTCAGCTGCGGGCTCGTCGCTTGGGCGGTTTGTTTCTGTGGCACTTTCCCGCGGGTTTCCCCGGGTCGGTCCCCCGACCACCCTGCCCTGCGGTGTCCGGACTTTCCTCGAAGGACGGTTTTCTCTCCGCCCCCCGCGGCTGCCTGGCCGGCGGTCTCCAAGGTTAGGTGCGCGGCGGTGCCATTTCCACCCCCTCACCGCACGACCGCGCAGGGCCGACCCCTCCCGTAAGGTGCCGCCCGTGGGCGATCGGATCGTCATCGAGCGGCGCTTCAACGGGCCGCCCGACAGCGCGAACGGGGGCTACACCTGCGGCTGCGTGGCGCGTGCCTTCGGAGGCTCGGGTCCGGGCGACGGGGCGGTGCAGGTGAGCCTGCGCCAGCCGCCGCCGCTGGAGGAGCCGCTCGACCTCGAGCGCTCGGACGAGGGCGCGCGGCTGCTCGCCGGCGACGGGCTGGTGGCGGACGCGTCGGTGGTCTCCGCCGAGTCGCTCGGCGAGCCGCCGGGGTTCGTGGAGCCGGGCGAGGCGCGGGATGCCGCGACACGCTCCTTCTACCTGAACGACAGCCACCCGTTTCCGTCGTGCTTCGTGTGCGGGCCGCGGCGAGCCGAGGGCGACGGCCTGCGGATCTTCCCCGGGCCGCTCGGCGAGATGTTCGCCGCGCCGTGGCGGCCGGCGGACGATCTCGCGCGCGCGGACGGCACCGTGGCCCCCGAGATCGTCTGGGCGGCGCTCGACTGCCCGACCTCGGCGCCCGGCATGAACCAGCCGGGGCCGGACGGCCGCGTGCTGCCGATCGTGCTGGCGCGCCTGGCCGTGGAGGTGACCGGCGAGGTGCGCGCCGGCGCCGAGCACGTGATCACGTCGCGGGAGATCTGGCGCGAGGGTCGCAAGCGCGAGGCGGGCGCGGCGCTGTACAGCGCCGGCGGCGAGCTCCTCGCGCGTGCGCGCGCGTTGTGGATCGAGCTGAAGGCCGCGCCGGGCTAGGCGCGAGTGGCGGCGGCGAGGAACTAGGCCCCCGCGCCGGCGCCGACCGGCGGGTGCGCGCTTGCGGCCTCCAACTGGTCGATCTTGACCACGCTATACGTGGGTTAGGTCGACCAGTTGCGAAGCGGCGGCGGCCGCGGCGGCAGCAAGGCCGTGCTCCGCCGTGTGCGCGATGCCGGCTAGGACAGCCGCGTGCCGCAGCAGCCGCAGCGGGCGTGCGCCGCGCGGCGCTCCATGCGCCCCCCGCAGAGCGGGCAGCTCGCGACTCCGGCGGCACGTAGGCCCTCCCAGGTCAGCTCGAGCTTTCGCCCGAGCGTCGGCCTACGGCCGCCTCCCGCCTCGCCACACCGGGTGGTCCCGGCCGGCGACGCGGTGGTCGCGAAGTTCAGTTGTTCGGTGACAGTGCTCATCAGGCCTCCTTGGCGCGCGCTCAGGTGACGCGCCTGCAAACCCCCACGACGCGGCCGAGGATCTGCGCGTCGCGCGTCCGGATCGGCTCGTGGGCATCGTTCTCCGGCTGGAGGCGGATGTGGTCGGACTCCTTGAAGTAGCGCTTGACCGTCGCCTCCTCCCCCACCAGCGCCACGACAATCTCGCCGTTGCGGGCGGTCTCCTGCTTGTGCACGACGACGTGGTCGCCGTCGAGGATGCCGGCGTCGCGCATCGAGTCGCCGGTGACGCGCAGGACGTACTCGCCCTCCTCGCCACCCGCGAGCTCCGGCACCTCCACGTACTCCTCGATGTTCTCCTCGGCGAGCACCGGCGAGCCGGCGGCCACGCGGCCGACCACCGGCAGCCCGCTCGGCCCCACGGCCTTCTTCGCCTGGTCGACGAGCAGCTCGAGCGCCCGCGGCTTGGACGGATCGCGCCGTACGAGCCCGATCTTCTCCAGGTTGGCCAGGTGCGTATGCACGGTCGAAGACGAGGTCAGGCCGATGGCCTTGCCGATGTCGCGGACCGTCGGCGGGTACCCGTGCTTGCTCGAGTACGTCTTGATGTACTCGAAGATCTCCTGCTGCCGCTTGGTCAGGTTCAGGTCCACGCGGGCGAGCCTCCTGGGAGCCGGTTCTCGAACATGTGTTCGTAAAGGTATTACCCCGGTCGGACGACATCAAGCCCCCTGCAGGAAGCCGCCCGGGGAGCGGGGGCGCGGCATGCCG
>DASVVS010000007.1:0-5974 GCA_036386455.1 Thermoleophilaceae bacterium | reverse complement strand
TGGGAGCGCCTCGCCGGCACGCCGCCGGGCAGCGAGCCCTACTTCGCGACCGCCCACGTGACCGGCGGCGTGCTGTACGCGGCCGTCCGTGACTACATCGGCGCCGTGAACGTCTACCGCTACACCGAGACGGGAACCTGGCAGCAGCTGGGCGGCATGGCCAACCCGGCGCCGGGCGGCGAGCCGGTGCCGACGAGCACGACGGCGCTCGCGAGCTCGGGCGGCGTGATCCACGTTCTGCACACCGTGCCGGCCACGGCCGACGCGGTCTACGTGACCCGCTTCGTGAACGGATCGTGGGAGATCGTGGGCCCCGGCATCATCGGCGAGGGCCCGGCGTCCTCCCTGCGGGTGATCGGCGGGCGCCTGTACGCGGCCTGGACCGGCGCGCGATCGGCCCAGGTGCAGCGGCTCGACGCGGCCGGGACCGCCTGGGGCGGCGGCGCCCCGCTTCCGTTCGGAACCCGGAGTGCCGTTCTGACCGGCGTCGGCGGCGTTCCGTACGCGGCGGTCCAGGGCCCCGACGGACGGCTTCAGGCCTTCCGCCTCGACGGGACCACCCCCGCGGGGCCTGACGACAGCGACGACTCCGAGCCGCCCAAGCCGCTCCCGCAGCCGGCGTGCGGCAAGGAGCGCGTGGGCACGAAGTACCGCGACAAGCTGACCGGAACCTCCGCTCGCGACACGCTCCGCGGGCTCGGCGGCGACGATCGCATCCTCGGCCTCGGTGGAGCCGACTGCCTGTTCGGCGACGCGGGCGACGACCGCGTCGAGGGGGGCGACGGCGACGACGAGCTCGACGGCGGTTCCGGAGACGACCGCCTGATCGGCGGGGCGGGCTACGACACCGTCCGCGGCGGCTCGGGCGACGACGTGATCGACTCGCGCGGCAAGGGCTGGGACACGATCGACTGCGGTGCGGGCTACGACCGCGCCCTGGTCGGTGACCTGGATCGCGTTCGCAACTGCGAGCGCGTCCAGAACGTGGACTGAGTCGAGCGCACGCCGGGGCGGGGTTCTCGCATGGCCCCGCACCGGCGTGCCTAGACTCCGCCGGTGCTCGCGGAGATGACCTTCAGGGAGGGCTCGGTCGCGGATCTCGCGACGACCTTCGAGCTGTCGGAGATCGCGATGCACGACTCCGCGGTGCGCCAGGGCGTGATCCCGCCCCAGCCGCAGCTCACGAAGGAGCGGATCGAGGCCGACTGGCGCAGCCAGCGCGGGCTGATCGAGTTCATCTCGGCCCAGCCGGAGGGGCGCTACGTGATCTGCGAGGGCGAGGACGGCCTGGTCGGCTACGCCCGTGTCGTGCGCTTCGGCGCCATCGAGCAGCTGACCGAGCTGATGGTCGACCCGGCCCACCAGAAGCAGGGGATCGGCCGCGCGCTGCTGGAGCGCTGCTGGCCGGGCGACCCGACGCCCGAGCTCGGCCGGATCGTGGTGGCGGCGGGCGCGCCCACGGACCTCACGCTCTACACCGAGTTCGGCGTGATGCCGGTCGCCGGCCACTGGCACATGCGCGCTCGCACCGAGGACTACGTGCCGCTGCGCACGGCCGAGGTGGACATGGTGGACCCGCAGGTGCACGTGCTCACGCCGGACCGCGCGGTGGAGGAGTGGTGCCGCCTCGAGCCGGGCGCGGTCGGGCACGACCGGCCGGAGCTGCACGAGCACTTCGCGCGCGAGCGCACCTGCCTGGCGCTGCCGGGCGAGGACGAGCGGCCGGCCGCGCTCTGCTGGGTCAGCTCCGACGGGCAGATCGGGCCCGTGGTGGGCGCCACCGCTGGCGACCTCGTGCCGGTCGTGCTGGCCGCGCTCGACCGCGTGGCCAAGACGCAGGAGCCCGAGACGCTCAGCATCTTCGCCACCTCGCTCAGCTGGTGGCTGCTGCGCCGGCTGCGCCGGCTCGGGTTCCAGGTCTTCTGGCCGAGCTGGGTGCTCTGCTCGGTCCCGCTGCCGGGGCTCGACCGCTACGCGCCCACGCGCCCGCCGCACGTCATCTGACGCTCCCGTTGCAGGTCATCTGACGCTTAGGTGCGTCTGCGAGAATCGTGGCCATGAGCGAACGACTCTCCGACATCGGCGGCAAGCTCCTGGCCGGCGCCGTCCTGCTGATCGCGGGCTGGATCCTCCTGAAGTTCGTGCTCGGCTTCGTCATGTGGATGGCGACGGTCGTGATCGCGATCCTCGCGGTCATCGCGGTGCTCTGGGCGCTGAACCGGATCTTCTGAGGCGGCCGGCGTGGAGCTGGTCTTCATCATGGTCTTCTGCGGCCTCTCCGCGGGGATCATCGGGAAGATCAAGGGCAGCTCCTTCCTGATCTGGTTCATGATCGGCGGCGCGCTGCCGATCATCGGCACGATCGCCGCGCTGGCCTACCGCTGGGAGCGCGAGGAGCTCCGGCGCAAGTGCGAGGAGTGCGGCAACGTCGTGGCCCTGAGCGACCAGGTCTGCATGCGCTGCGGGCGCGATCTGGACTGGCCGCAAGAGGTTTTCCGGCCGCGTCCCGCGCGCTAGACTCGACCGTTCCTCCGCGGTCCCGGACCGCGTCCCTCTAGACCCCGTAAGGAGTGGTTCCGAGTGCGAGCCGTCGACGCCATCATCGAGTGCCTCAAGGCCGAGGGCGTGGACACCGTATTCGGCATTCCCGGCGGCGCGAACCTCCCGACCTACGACGCCCTCTACGACGGCGGCGTGCGGCACGTCCTGTGCCGCCACGAGCAGGGCGCCGGCCACGCGGCCGAGGGATACGCGAAGGCTTCGGGCCGCGTCGGCGTGGCCCTGGCCACCTCCGGCCCGGGCGCGACCAACCTCGTCACCCCGATCGCGGACGCGGTCATGGACTCCGTGCCGACCGTGTTCATCACGGGTCAGGTCCGCACCGAGCTGATCGGCACCGACGGCTTCCAGGAGGCCGACGTCACCGGCATCACGATGCCGATCGTCAAGCACTCCCTGATGGTCCAGGACCCGCGCGAGATCCCGGCGGCGATCCACGAGGCGTTCCACGTGGCGCGCTCCGGCCGCCCGGGCCCGGTGCTCGTGGACATCCCGCAGGACCTCTCGCGCGCGGACATCTCCTACGAGCCGGTCGACTCGGTGCAGCTGCCCGGCTACCAGCCCACCACCGAGGGCAACGCGCGGCAGATCAAGCTCGCGGCGAAGGCGCTCGCCAACTCGCGAAGGCCGGTGATGTACACCGGCGGCGGCGTGGTCAACGCGGAGGCGGCGGCCGAGCTGCGCGACCTGTGCCTGTCGGACCGCTTCCCGGTCACCTCCACCGTGATGGGCCTGGGCGCCTTCCCGGCCCCGCACGAGCAGTGGCTCGGCATGCTCGGCATGCACGGCACGCGCACTGCCAACTACGCGATGGACGAGGCCGACCTGATCGTGGCGATCGGGGCTCGGTTCGACGACCGGATCACCGGCAAGCTGTCGGAGTTCGCGCCGCGGGCCAAGTTCATCCACATCGACATCGACCCGGCCGAGATCTCGAAGAACGTGCCGGCGCACATCCCGATCGTGGGCGACGCCAAGAAGATCCTCCCGCGGCTCACGGCCGAGTACCGGGCGCTCGAGACCGACTCCTCCCGGCTCGACGGCTGGTGGGAGCGCATCAAGAACTGGCAGGAGCGCCACCCGCTCCGCTACGACGACTCCGAGGACTCGGAGATCAAGCCGCAGTACATGATCCAGGCGCTCTACGAGGCCACCGGTGGCCAGGCGATCGTGACCTCGGACGTCGGCCAGCACCAGATGTGGACGGCGCAGTGGTACGACTTCCCCGAGCCGCGCCGCTGGATCAACTCCGGCGGGCTCGGCACGATGGGCTTCGGCCTTCCCTCCGCGCTGGGGGCGAAGGTCGCGTGCCCGGATCAGACCGTGGTCTGCGTGGCCGGCGACGGCTCGATGCAGATGTGCTCGCAGGAGCTGGCGACGGCGGTCACCGAGGACATCCCGGTCAAGACGTTCATCATGAACAACGGCTATCTCGGCATGGTCCGCCAGTGGCAGGAGCTGTTCTGGGACCGCCGCTACTCGGCGGTGGACATGGGCACCACGCCGGACTGGGTCAAGCTGGCCGAGGCCTACGGCGCCACCGGCATGCGGGCCACCGACAAGGGCACGCTCGTGGAGCAGATGCGCGAGGCGCTCGCGACCGACGGGCCGGTGGTCATGGACGTGGCGGTCACCAAGGAGGAGAACTGCTACCCGATGATCCCCGCGGGCCAGCCGGCGCGCGAGATGGTCGGGTAGGTCCGTCATGGGCGAGCCGGGAACGCGGGAGATACTGAACCTCGCGGACCTCGAGGCGTCGGGCGGGATCCACACCGGCCGCAAGCACATCCTGTCGCTGCTTGTGGAGAACAAGCCGGGCGTGCTGGCGCGGATCGCGGGGCTGTTCTCGCGGCGCGGGTTCAACATCCAGACGCTGGCCGTGGGCCCGACGGACGACCCCACGCTGTCGCGCGTGACGCTCACGGTCGACGGCGCGCTGCACCCGATCGACCAGGTGACCAAGCAGCTCCACAAGCTGGTCAACGTCATCAAGATCCGCGACCTCGAGCCGCACGAGGCGGTGGCGCGCGAGCTGGCGCTGTTCAAGGTCACGGCCGACGCGGAGACGCGCGGGCAGATCATGCAGTTCGCCGACATCTTCCGCGGGAAGGTGGTCGACGTCTCCAAGCGCTCGGTGACGATCGAGATCACCGGCACCGACGACAAGATCGAGGCGTTCGAGCGGATGGTCCGCCCATTCGGCCTGATCGAGATGGTGCGGACGGGCGAGATCGCGATCTCGCGCGGGCGGTCCACGACCTAGGGGATCGGAGAGCGGGCCGATGAGCCTCGCCACGCGGCCGGGACCCGGGCCGCTCTCACTGTCCGCCGCCGCGCGAGAGGCGCTGCGCGGGCGCTTGGAGAAGGCCGTGCGGCGTGCGCGCAAGGAGCGCCGTCCCGTGCTGGCGAGCATCGGCGTGGAGGTCGACCCGGCGCTCGATCCCTCCGCCACCGTCCTGGCCGCGCGCAGCGGCGACGAGTGCGCCTTCTGCTTCGAGCAGCCGGACCGCGACGGCTTCGCGCTCGCCGCCATCGGCGAGGCCGCGGTGGCCGAGGGCTCCGGGTCGGGCCGGTTCGCCACCGTGGCCGCGGCCTGCCGCGAGCTGTCGGCCGGCGCGCTGGCCGAGGGCGCCGATCCCACCTGGGTCGGCGGCTTCGCCTTCGCCCCCGAGGGCGGCGCCACGCCCGAGTGGTCCTCCTTCGCGCCGGCGCGGCTCACGCTGCCGGAGGTCTCGATCGTGCGCCGCGGTGGCGAGGTGCGGATGACGGTGAACGTCGTCGCGCAGGGCGACGAGGCGCCGGACGCCGTGCTGGAGCGGATCGACCGCCGGCTCGCGGGGCTCGTGCCGGCGCGCATGCCCCTGCTCGACCCGGACCCCGTCGAGGCCGCGCGCGTGGTCAGCGCCGCGCCGCCGGAGCACTTCGAGGAGGCGGTGCGGCGGGCGACCGAGCGGATCGCGGCGGGCGAGATGGACAAGGTCGTGCTCGCGCGCGAGGTGCGGGTGCACGCGCCGCGCGCGATCGACGCCGCCGCGATCTACGGTGCGCTGCGCGAGGCGTTCCCGTCCTGCTACTGCTACCTCGTGGCGGCGGGCGACGCCACCTTCCTGGGCGCGAGCCCCGAGCTGCTCGTGCGCCGCGACGGCCAGCGCGCGCAGACGGTCGCGCTCGCCGGGACGCTACGCCGCAGCGCCGATCCCGCCGTGGACCGCCACCTCGCCGAGCAGCTCCTCTCGGGCGAGCGCTACCGCGAGGAGCAGGCGATCGTCACGCGGCGGATCGAGCGCACGCTCGACCCCGTGAGCGTGTGGGTGGCCGCTGCCGAGGAGCCCGTCGTGGTGAAGGTCCAGAACGTGCAGCACCTCGGCACGCCGATCCGCGCGCAGCTCGCCGAGCCGCTGCCGGCGGTGGCGCT
>DASVVS010000006.1:0-5066 GCA_036386455.1 Thermoleophilaceae bacterium | reverse complement strand
GGCGCCGAGGTGGACTGGCGGCTCGAGGGGCGGATCGTCGATCTGCCGACCTATCCCTTCCAGCGCCGCCGCTTCTGGCTCACGACCGGCGGCCAGCGGAGCGGGCCGCACCCGCTGCTCGATGCCGCCGTGCCCATCGCGGACGAGGACGAGTGGCTCTTCACGGGGCGGCTGTCGCTCGAGGCGCAGCCGTGGCTGCGCGACCACGCCGTGCTCGACACGGTGCTGGTGCCCGGCACCGCCTTCGTGGAGCTGGCGCTCGCCGCCGCGGCGGAGGCCGGCGCCGGCGCGATCGAGGAGCTGACCCTGGAGGCGCCGCTCGTGCTGCCCGAGCAGGGCGAGGTGCAGGTGCAGATCGCCCTCGACGCCGCGGACGAGGACGGCCGCCGGGCGCTGACGATCCACTCGCGGCTCGCCCCGGCGGAGGAATGGGTGCGCAACGCGAGCGGAAGCCTCGGGCCGGGCGCCGAAGCGGGGGCCGAAGCGGGCGCCGAGACGGGGCCCGCGGGCGCCGGGCCCGCCGGCGCCGGAGCCGGCCCCCTCGCCGACCGCTTCGCGGACACCTTCGCTCTCTGGCCGCCGGAGGGCGCCGACCCGATCGAGGTCGACGCCCTCTACGACCGGCTCGCCGGCGCCGGGTTCGGATACGGCCCCGCGTTCCAGGGCCTGCGCGCGGCGTGGCGGCGCGGGGACGAGCTGTTCGCCGAGGTCGCGCTCTCCGAGGAGCAGGCGGGCGGCAAGTTCGGCGTGCACCCAGCGCTGCTCGACTCCGCCCTGCACGCGCAGCTCGCCGAGGGCGACGCGAGCGAGCCGCGGGTGCCGTTCTCGTGGACCGGCGTCCGGCTGCACGCGGGCGGAGCCGGCGCGCTCCGGGTGCGCCTCGCGCCGAGCGACGATGGCGTGAGCATCGTCGCCGCCGACGAGTCGGGCGAGCCCGTCGTCTCCGTCGACACGCTGGTCGCGCGCCCCGTCGACGCGAGCCGGCTCGGGTCGTCCGCCGCCCCCGCGGCCGCCCACGAGTCCCTCTTCCGCATCGAGTGGACCGAGGTGCCGGAGCCGGAGTCGAGCGGCGACGCCGTGCTCGCGGAGGCGCCAGGCGCGGAGCTCGGCGCGACCGCCGCCACGCAGCAGGCGCTCGAGCTGCTCCAGGGCTGGCTCGCCGACGAGGAGCGCGCCTCCGAACGACTGACCGTCGTTACCACGAACGCGGTGGCCGCGGCCGAGGGCGAGGCGCCGGATCCCGCTGCCGCCGCGGTCTGGGGCCTGGTGCGCAGCGCGCAGTCCGAGCACCCGGACCGCTTCGCGCTGGTCGACGTGGACGACGCCCCGGCCTCCCGGGAGGCGCTCGCGGCGGGCCTTCCCGAGGACGAGCCGCAGCTCGCGATCCGGCGCGGCACGCGCCTCGCCCCGCGACTCGGACGAGCCCCGGCGGCGCTCGATCCACCGGCCGGGCGCTGGCGGCTCGGCAGCGAGCGCGAGGGCGGCACGCTCGAGGACCTGACGCTCCTTCCCAACGAGGCCGCGGACCGCGAGCTCGCGACGCACGAGGTGCGCGTGGAGGTCCGCGCCGCCGGGCTCAACTTCCGCGACGTCCTGATCGCGCTCGGCCTGTACCCCGGCGAGGCGCCGATCGGGAGCGAGGGAGCGGGCGTGGTGGTCGATGTCGGCTCCGGCGTCGGCGACCTGGCGCCGGGCGACCGGGTGCTCGGCCTGATGCCGGACTCGTTCGGCCCGGTGGCCGTGACCGACGGCCGCACCCTCGTGCCGGTGCCCGAGGGCTGGTCGTTCGAGCAGGCGGCGGCGGTGCCGATCACCCACGCCACCGCCCTCTACGGGCTCGCGGACCTAGCCGAGCTGGTGCCGGGCGAGCGCGTGCTGATCCATGCGGGCGCCGGCGGAGTCGGGATGGCCGCGATCCAGATCGCGCGCCACATGGGTGCCGAGGTGTACGCGACCGCGAGCGAGCCGAAGTGGGACGCGCTGCGCGCGCTCGGGCTCGATGACGACCACATCGCCTCCTCGCGCGACCTCGGCTTCCGCGAGCGCTTCGGACAGGTCGACGTGGTGCTCAACGCGCTCGCGCGCGAGTTCGTGGACGCCTCGCTCGACCTGCTCGGCCCGGGCGGGCGGTTCGTGGAGATGGGCAAGACCGACGTGCGCGACGCCGACGAGATCGCGCGCACGCGCGAGGGCGTCCGCTACCGGGCCTTCGACCTGATCGAGGCCGGGCCGGAGCGGATCGGCGCGATGCTCGGCGAGGTCCTCGCGCTGTTCGAGAAGGGCACGCTCACGCACCCGCCGCTCACGACCTTCGACGCCCGCCGCGGGCGCGAGGCCTTCCGCCACGTGCGCGAGGCGCGCCACGTCGGGAAGGTCGTCCTGACCCTGCCGCGGCAGCTCGACCCGGACGGCACCGTGCTGATCACCGGCGGCACCGGCGGGCTGGGCGGGCTCGTGGCGCGGCACCTGGTCGCCGAGCACGGGGCGAGGCGCCTCCTGCTCGTGAGCCGCCGCGGTCCCGGCGCCGAGGGCGCGGAGGAGCTGCGCGCCGAGCTGGCCGAAGCGGGCGCCGAGGTCACGATCGCGGCCTGCGACGTGGCCGACCGCGACGCCCTCGCCGCCGCCATCGAGGGCCACCGCCTCACCGCGGTCGTGCACGCCGCGGGCGTGCTCGACGACGGCACGATCGAGACGCTCACGCCCGAGCAGGTCGAGCGCGTGATGCGGCCGAAGGCCGGCGCCGCGCTCCACCTCCACGAGCTCACGCTCGAGCACGACCTCGCGGCGTTCGTGCTGTTCTCGTCGGCCGCCGCGGCGTTCGGCGGGCCCGGGCAGGGCAACTACGCGGCCGCGAACGCCGCCCTCGACGCGCTCGCGCAGCGGCGCCGCGCCGAGGGCCTCCCGGCGACCTCCATGGCATGGGGCCTCTGGAGCGGCACCGACGGCATGGGCGGCGAGGCCGACGCCGCGCGGATGGCCCGCCTCGGCATCCGGGCGCTGGAGCCGGAGCAGGGCCTGGAGCTGTTCGACGCCGGCCTCCGCTCTGGCGACGCTCTGCTCGTGCCGGTCGGCCTCGACGCCGGCGCACTGCGAGCGCAGGCCCGCGCCGGGATGCTGCCGGCGCTGCTGCGCGGGCTCGTGCGCGCCCCGGCCCGGCGCGACCGCGCCGGCGGCGGATCGCTCGCGCGGCGCCTCGCCTCGGTGCCCGAGGCCGAGTGGGACGCGGTCGTGCTCGAGCTGGTCCGGTCGGAGGCGGCTGCGGTGCTCGGGCACTCGGGGGCCGACGCGGTGGAGCCCGAGCGCGCGTTCAAGGAGCTGGGCTTCGACTCGCTCGGGGCCGTGGAGCTGCGCAACCGCCTGATGCAGGCGAGCGACCTGCGCCTGCCCTCCACGCTCGTCTTCGACCACCCGACGCCGGCCGCGGTGGCGACGTTCGTCCGCGAGCAGGTGGAGGGCACCGCCCGCCCGGCCGCCGCGCCAGCGCGCGCGAAGCCGAGCACGGACGAGCCGATCGCGATCGTCGGCATGGCGTGCCGGTATCCCGGCGGGGTTCGCTCGGCGGAGGACCTGTGGCGGCTCGTCGACTCCGGCACCGACGCCATCGGCGGCTTCCCCGACGACCGCGGCTGGGACCTCGACCGCCTGTACGACCCGGACCCCGACCACGTCGGCACGAGCTACACGCGCGAGGGCGGCTTCCTGTACGACGCGGGCGACTTCGACGCCGGCTTCTTCGGCATCTCGCCGCGCGAGGCGCTCGCCATGGACCCGCAGCAGCGGCTGCTGCTCGAGACCGCCTGGGAGGCGTTCGAGCACGCCGGCATCGACCCCGCGTCGGTGAGCGGCACCCGGACCGGCGTGTTCGCGGGCGTCAGCTCGTCGAACTACGGGCCGCGCCAGGACGCCGCGCCGCCCGAGCTCGAGGGCTTCCGCCTCACCGGGACGATCACGAGCGTCGTGTCGGGCCGGGTGGCCTACGCGTTCGGTCTCGAGGGACCGGCGGTGACCGTGGACACCGCGTGCTCGTCGTCGCTCGTGGCTCTTCACCTGGCCTGCCAGGCGCTGCGCAGCGGCGAGTGCGAGATGGCGCTGGCCGGCGGCGTGACGATCATGGCCAACCCCGGGCTCTTCATCGAGTTCAGCCGCCAGCGCGGTCTCTCGCCCGACGGGCGCTGCAAGTCGTTCGCCGCCGCCGCCGACGGCACCGGCTGGGCCGAGGGCGCCGGCGTCTTGGTCGTGGAGCGGCTCTCGGAGGCGCGCCGGCTCGGGCACCGGGTGCTCGGCGTGGTGCGCGGCAGCGCGACGAACCAGGACGGCGCCTCGAACGGGCTCACCGCTCCGAACGGGCCCTCGCAGGAGCGCGTGATCCGCGCCGCGCTCGACGCCGCAGGGCTGTCGCCTTCGGAGGTGAGCGCCGTCGAGGCGCACGGCACCGGCACGACGCTCGGCGACCCGATCGAGGCCCAGGCGCTGATCGCCACCTACGGCCAGGAGCGCAACGGCTCCGGCCCGCTCCGGCTCGGCTCGATCAAGTCGAACATCGGCCACACGGTCGCCGCCGCCGGGGTGGCGGGCGTGATCAAGATGGTCGAGGCGATGCGCCACGGCGTGCTGCCGAAGACGCTGCACGTGGACGAGCCGACGCCGCACGTCGAGTGGGACGGCGTCGAGCTGCTGCTCGAGCCGCGCGAGTGGGACGGCCCGCGTCGCGCCGCCGTCTCCTCGTTCGGGGTGAGCGGCACGAACGCGCACGTGATCATCGAGGCGGGCGAGGAGGCACCGCCCGCCGAAGCGCCGGCGGAGGCCCCGCTCGTGTTCTCGGCCAAGACCGAGCCCGCTCTCGAAGCGCAGCTGGAGTGGGACCTGGGCCCGGAGGCAGCGTACACGCTGTCGCGGCGCGCGCAGCTGGAGCATCGCGCCGTTCATATCGGCAACGACGTGATCCGCGGCCGGGCGGAGGACCGCAAGACGGTGTTCCTGTTCACCGGCCAGGGCGCACAGCGGGCGGGGATGGGGTCCGAGCTCTACGAGACCTACCCCGTCTTCGCAGCGGCGTTCGACGAGGC
>DASVVS010000005.1:0-7500 GCA_036386455.1 Thermoleophilaceae bacterium | reverse complement strand
AAGCTAATGGGCCGCGGGCCCATCCCGATGCGGAAGCCGAAGCTACCTTTCCTTCCACCACTGGTGTGATGGGAGAACATCCGGTATTAGCCCGGGTTTCCCCGGGTTGTCCCAGTCATCGGGGCAGGTTACCCACGTGTTACTCACCCGTTCGCGGCTCTGCCACGGGCCGAAGCCCGCTTCGTCGCTCCACTTGCATGTGTTAAGCACGCCGCCAGCGTTCGTCCTGAGCCAGGATCAAACTCTCCGTAAAGACCTTGCGTGTCATCCGGCGGCCCCGAGGGCTACCGGTTTTCACTGTCTCAAGGAAAGTTGTCAAGGTCCGTACTGCTCTGCGGGTCCGAGTACACCGTGGACCCGCCCGGACTTGACGGAGTGATTCTGTTCATGCCGCCGTTCCGCCGGCACCGCGAGCGGCACCTTGAAAGAACGACGGGTCGAACCTGGACGCGACTCAGAAAGGCCGAAGCCTCTCCGGTCGCACACGCTGTTGAGTTTTCAAAGACCGCCGCGCCCTCGAGGCGGGGGACCCGCCTCCCTCGGATGGGGACTCCATCCTGCAGGGCGACCCGTGAGTATAGCGCCGTTCCCGAGGGATCGGCAACCGTTCTCACGAGGACCCGGCGGCCTTCCCAGGCCGGTCGGGGTGCGTGAGCTTAGCGGCTATCGGCTGCCGCGACCATTCGCTTGAAACGCCGCTTCCCAAGCTGGATCACGCGTCCCTCGAGCTCCGCGCTCGGAACGTCGAGGCGGCCGCCGTCGAGCGGTGTCCCGTCCACCTTCACGCCGCCTCCGGCGAGCAGCCGCCGGGCCTCGGAGCGGCTGATCCCGAACGCGCCGGCGAGCGCCTCGGGCAGGTGCACGGGATCGCCCCCGGGCAGCGCCGCCTCCTCGATCTCCTCGGGCAGCTCGTGGCTCACGTGGATCCGGTCGAAGTGCTGCTCCGCGCGCCGCCCGGCCTCCTCCCCGCCGCCGAAGCGGCCGGCGAGCTCGCGCGCCAGCTCGCGCTTGAGCTCGGCCGGGTGACGGCCCGCGTCGAGCTCGCGGTCGAGCAGCAGGTCGTAGTAGACGGGCATCGCCTCGTCGGGGATGCTCATCGCCTTGCCGAAGATCTCCTCGGGCGGCTCGGTCACGCCGATGTAGTTGCCCACCGACTTGGCCATCCGCTGCGTGCCGTCGGTCCCCGGCAGGATCGGCATCGTGAGCGCGACCTGCTGCGGCACGCCGTACGCCTTCTGGATCTCACGCGCGAGGAGCAGGTTGAAGGTCTGGTCGGTCCCGCCGAGCTCCACGTCGGCGCGCACCTGGACCGAGTCGTAGCCCTGGAGCAGCGGGTAGAGCAGCTCGAGGATCGAGATCGGGGCGCCGGCGGCGTAGCGCTTGGCGAAGTCGTCGCGCTCCAGGAGCTGGGCCACGGTGGCCGTGCGCGCCAACCTGAACAGCTCCTCCATCGCCATGTCCAGCCACTCGCCGTTGCGGCGGACCTCGGTCCGCTCGGGATCGAGGATCTTGAACGCCTGCTGCTGGAAGGTCTCGGCGTTGCGGTCGATCTCCTCGCCCGCGAGCTGGGGGCGCAGCGCCGATCGGCCGCTCGGATCCCCCACCCGGGCGGTGTAGTCCCCGATGATCAGGACCACGACGTGCCCCAGGTCCTGGAACTCGCGCAGCTTGCGGAGCACGACCGTGTGGCCGAGGTGGATGTCCGGCGCCGTCGGGTCGATGCCCAGCTTCACGCGCAGCGGACGGCCCTCCGAGAGCTTGTTCTCGAGCTCTCCCTTGGGGAGCGCTTCGACCGCGTTGCGGAGCAGATGTGCGGCGGCGTCGGTCACGGGCGCGATGCTAGTGTCGCGGGGCGGCCGCCGCCCGGGCCGCTCCGAGGGAATGCAGGAATCGCCGCCGATACCGCTGCGTCCTCCGCGTCCGCGTGGCGTGGGTCCCGACGACCCCGGTACCGGCGTCGCGCGGCCCAAGGGCAGGATCAAGAAGCTGCGCCTGGCGCTCGTGCTGCTCGGCCTCGCGCTGCTCGCCGTGATCTCGACGGTGTTCGGGATGATGATGGCGGTCTCGAACGAGCTGCCGTCGCTCGAGGACACCGCGCAGTTCCGCGCCGCGCGCAACTCGACCCTGGTCGCCGCGAACGGCAAGGACCAGATCGCGCAGCTGACGGACAACCAGAACCGCATCCTGCTGCGCCAGAACGAGATCTCGCCGAACGTGAAGAACGCGGTGATCGCGATCGAGGACCGCCGCTTCTACACGCACGAGGGCGTGGACTACACCGGCATCGCACGCGCGCTCTGGCAGGACGTCAAGCGCCAGGAGGCCGTGCAGGGCGGCTCGACCATCACCCAGCAGTTCGTCAAGAACGCGCTCGACGCGCAGGGCGACCGCTCGGTGTTCCAGAAGCTCAAGGAGTCGGCGCTCGCCTACCACCTCGAGCGGCGCTGGACCAAGCCGAAGATCCTCACCCAGTACCTCAACACGGTCTACTTCGGAAACGGCGCCTACGGCATCGAGGCGGCCGCGCGCACGTACTTCGGCGGGCGCAAGACCTACGGCCGCGGCGAGCGGATAGCGCTGTCGCTGCGGCCGGAGCAGGCGGCGCTCCTGGCGGGGATCATCGCCTCGCCGAGCCGGTACGACCCCGTCGTGAACCCGATCGCGGCCCAGGAGCGGCGCGACCACGTGCTCGGGAACATGCTCGACCAGGGCCTGATCGGCCGGGTCGAGCACGACCGGGCGGTCCGCACGGCGATCCCGGCGGCCGGCGACATCATCCCGCCCCAGCCGGACTCCAACCAGCCGTACTTCTCGACCTGGGTCACGCAGCAGCTCGTGGACCGCTACGGGCCGGGCTCGACCTTCGGGAGCGGGTTGAAGATCCGGACCACGCTCGACCCGGCGATGCAGAAGGCGGCGGAGCAGGCGGTTGCCGGCCGGCTCGGCGGGATCGGGCCGACGGCGTCGATCGTGGTGATCGACAACAAGACCGGCGGGGTGCGGGCGATGGTCGGCGGCTCGAACTTCGAGAGGCGGCCGTTCAACCTCGCCACCAACGGCAAGCGCCAGCCGGGGTCGGCGATCAAGCCGTTCATCCTCGCCGCCGCGCTCGAGAACGGCGTCTCACCCAACTCGGTCTGGTCCTCGCGGCCCAAGACCTTCCCGTATCGCGAGCCGAACGGGAAGAAGGACGTCTTCGTGGTGAAGAACTACGCGAACTCGTACTCGGGCTCGACGACGCTCGCGCGCGCAACCGCGCAGTCGGACAACTCGGTCTACGCGGAGATCGGCATGCAGATCGGGCGCAAGAAGGTGGCCAAGATGGCCAACGAGATGGGGATCCGGACCAAGCTGTCCACGAACCCCGCGATGCTGCTGGGCGGCCTCCGGGAGGGCGTGACCCCGCTCGAGATGGCGTTCGCCTACTCGACGATCGCCAACCGCGGCCGGCGCGTGTCCGGCACGCTCGCCTCCTACCCCGGCGGGCCCGTGGCGATCGAGAAGGTGGAGAACTCGCGCGGGAAGACCAGGGACAAGAACAAGACGAAGTCCGAGCGGGTCTTCCCCGAGAAGGTCGGCGAGACGATGCGCGGGATGCTGCACGGGGTCGTGGTAGGCGGGACCGGGACGAAGGCGCAGGTGGGCGAGTGGGCGGCCGGGAAGACCGGCACCACCGAGAACTACGGCGACGCGTGGTTCGTGGGGTTCACCGACCGCTACACGGCGGCTGTGTGGGTCGGCTATCCGGACCGCGTGAAGTACATGACCACGCACTACCACGGCCAGCCCGTGGCGGGCGGGACCTTCCCCACCGAGATCTGGCACGACTTCATGTCCGCGGCGATCAAGATCGACGAGGGGCGCGGAGAGGGCGACGACGAGGGCGACGGCGAGGGCTCGCCGGCCCCGTCCACTCCGGTCACGCCCGTGCCGGGGCCATCACCGGGCCCGGCGCCCACGCCGCAGCCCACCACGCCGCAGCCGGCCACGCCCCAGACGCCTCCGGGCGGCGGGGCGCCTCCGCAGCAGCCGGCGCCGACGCCGACGCCCCAGACGCCGGCCACGCCGCCGTCCGGTGGCGGTGGCGGTGGTGGTGGCGGCCAGGGCGGCGGGCAGTCGCCCGGTACCGGCGCGCAGTAGCGGCTACGCCGCGCGGGCGCGCGGGCGGCGCATCGGCTCCGGCCACGGGCGGGAGACGTGGCGGGAGGTCGCGTCGCAGAAGCGCCAGGGCAGGTCCGCCGCGAGGGTGATGCCGATCCGCACGCCGCGGACGATCCGCGGCGGGCGCTCCGCCGGGTCCGGCGGCAGGATCTCGATCGGGCCGCCGCCGGTGAGCGAGGTCGCGTTCAGGTCGAGCCAGATCCCCAGCGCCTGGGTGAGCTTGCCAGGACCCGAGCAGAGGTCCTCGAGGCGGTCGAGGCCGCGGCGCTCGCGCATCAGGTCGATGCCGTCGACCGGCTCGAGCGCGCGGATCAGGGCCGCGGCGCCCACCCCCTCCCCCTCCGCCACCGCGTTCAGCAGAGCGTGGATGCCGTACGAGCGGTACACGTAGGCGACGCCGGGCGGCCCGAAGAGCACCTCGGTGCGCGGCGTGAGCCCCACGTAGGCGTGGCAGGCGGGCTCCTCCTGGTGGTAGCTCTCGGTCTCGACGATCCGGCCGGCCGTCTCGCCGTGGCGGACGATGCAGCCGACGAGGTCGTGGGCGACGTCGTGTACGGAGCGGTCGTAGAAGGCGCGCTCGCCCGGCTTCACGCCGGCGAATCCTGCAGCACGCGCCGCGCGCGGGCGATCTGCTCGCGCACGCCCGAGAGGGCGGTCCCGCCCTCGGAGACCTTCGACTCGAGCACGGACTCGCGGCGCAGGACCTCCGCGAGCCCGGCGTCGAGCTGCGGCGCGCGCTCGACCACCTCCTCGGCCGGCAGCTCCGAGAGCGTCCGGCCGGTGTCGATCGCGTGCCGCACGAGCCCGCCGACGATGCCGTGCGCCTCGCGGAACGGCACCCCGCGGCGCACGAGCAGGTCGGCGATGTCGGTGGCGCCGAGCATCTCGTCCGCCGCCGCCTCGGCCAGCCGCTCGCGGCGGAACGAGATCCCGCGAACCAGCTCGCGCGCGACCTGGAGCGAGAGCTCGATCGTGTCGACCGCGTCGAAGAGGTGCTCCTTGTCCTCCTGGAGGTCCTTGTTGTAGGTCAGCGGCAGCGCGTGCAGGACGCCGTGGAGGGCGGAGAGGTGAGCCACCACCCGCGGCGCCTTGGCGCGCAGCAGCTCGGCGGCGTCCGGGTTCTTCTTCTGGGGCATGATGCTCGAGCCCGAGGAGAACGAGTCCGGCAGCTCGCAGAAGCCGAACTCCTCGCTCGACCAGAGCACGATCTCCGCGCCGAGCTGGGACAGGTGAGTCGCGCAGGTGGCGGCTGCCGCCAGGTAGTCGAGCACGAAGTCGCGGTTGGAGACCGCGTCGATCGAGTTCTCCGACACCGAGCCGAAGCTGAGCTCCTCGGCCACGCCGCGGCGGTCCGTACTGAAGCTCACGCCCGCCAGCGCGCCCGCGCCGAGCGGCAGCTCGTCCGCGCCGCCGAGGCTCATCTCGAAGCGCGCCATGTCCCGCCGCAGCTTCCAGAAGTACGCCATCAGGTGGTGGGAGAGGTAGACGGGCTGGGCGCGCTGCAGATGCGTGTAGCCGGGGATCGGCCAGTCGAGGTGGCGCTCGGCCAGGTCGATCAGGGCGATCATCACGTCGCGTGTGAGCTCGCGGGCGCTGAGGCTGTGGGCGCGCACGAACAGCGCGATGTCGGTGGCCACCTGGTCGTTGCGCGAGCGGGCGGTGTGGAGCTTGCCGCCGACGGGCCCGATCAGCTCGGTCAGGCGGCGCTCGATCGCCATGTGGATGTCCTCGTCGCCCGGCTTGACCTCGAAGGCGTCGGTGTCGATCTCGTCGCGCACGAGCGTGAGGCCGCGCTCGATCTCAGCCAGGTCGGCCTCCTCGATGATCCCGCAGCGCGCGAGCATCCGCGCGTGCGCGAACGAGCCCTCCAGGTCGTAGGGCGCGAGCCGGTAGTCGAACGAGACCGACGAGTTGATCGCCTGGAAGAGCGGGTCCTGGCCCTCGGCGAAGCGGGACATGGCGGCGGAGTGTACGGTCGCTCGCGTGGGCAAGCGAGGCAGGCGGCGCGAGCGCGGCGATGACGACTCCGGGGCGGAGGCCGCGGAGTACGCCGACGCCGAGGGCAACGTGCTGGTTCTGCGCGGCCGGCTGTCGGCCGGGACGCTGAAGACGCTGCGCGAGACCCCGGGCGGAGCGGCGGCCTCCTCCGCCGACATGTGGCAGCGGCGCACCGAGATGCTGTTCGAACGCCTGGCGGTGCGCTGGGACGTCGCGGGGCTGCCGCTGACCAGGCAGAAGGAGCTGCTCGGGCGCTTCCGGATGGCGGACGCCGAGACCAAGCGCTGGGTGCGGCAGACGATCGACGAGCACGTGCAGCGACTGGGGATCGAGTGAGCCGGGCGCTCGTCACGGGGGCGACGGGCAAGGTGGGCGGCGCGGTCGCGCGGGCGCTCGTGGCGCGCGGCGACGAGGTGCGCGCTCTCGTGCGCGATCCGGAGCGGGCCGCGCGGCTCCTGCCGGCCGAGGTCGAGCTGGTGCGCGGCGACGTGACCGAGCCGGAGACGCTCTCCGCCGCGGTCGCGGGCCGCGACCTCGTCTTCAACTCGCACGGGCTGCCCGAGCAGTGGTTGGCGGACGAGGCCGCGTTCGAGCGGGTGAACGCGGTCGGGACCGAGAACGTGGTGCGGGCGGCGGTCGAGGCCGGCGTGCCCCGGGTGGTCCACACGAGCACGATCGACGTCTTCCACGCCGAGCGCGGCGGGCGCTTCGACGAGTCGCAGGTGGCCGGCTACCCGAAGGGCACCGCCTACGAGCGCTCCAAGCAGCACGCCGAGGAGCTGGCGCTGGCGGCGCGCGGAGGCGGCACCGAGCTCGTGCTCTGCAATCCCGCGGGCGTGTACGGGCCCACGCCGGCCTCGTCGGTGTCGCTCGACGGCGAGATGTTCGAGCCGATCGTCCGCGGGCGCCTGCCGGGGATGCCGCCGGGCGGGATGGGCGTCTGCTTCGACGCCGGGGTCGCGCGCGGGCACCTGCTGGCCGCCGAGCGCGGCCGCGACGGCGAGCGCTACATCCTCTGCGACCGTCACGTGCTGCTGAGCGAGCTGGCGACCTCGGTGGTCCGCGCCGCGGGTGGCCGCGGCCGCGTGCCGCCCACGGTCCCGGCGCCGCTTGCGAGCATCTCGGCACGGGCGGGTGAGGCGCTCGCGCGCAGGCTCGGCCTGCCGCCGCTGCTCGCCCGCGGCCAGCTCCACTTCTTCCTCTGGAACGCGGCGCCGGACGCGACGAAGGCGCAGGAGGAGCTGGGCTGGGAGCCGACCGCGCTCGAGGACGGGCTGCGGGTGGCGGTGCGGGCGCTCGGGTTCTAGAGCGCGCAGGCGTCGATCCGGCGCCGCTGCCTGC
>DASVVS010000004.1:0-8681 GCA_036386455.1 Thermoleophilaceae bacterium | reverse complement strand
CTAGCTCCACTCCCTCCGAGCCGACCGCCGTCACCGTCGGCTCGCACGAGTTCCGCAACCGCTTCGGCTGGTACATGGAGCGCGCCGCCGGGGGCGTCCAGATCCTCGTCACGCATCGCGGGCGTCCGCGGATTCGCGTGGGTCCGGTGGAGCCGGCCCTGTTCGCATAGGCTCCGCGGCATGGCACAACAACCTCCGGAAATAGGCAGGGAGTACCGGATTCAGAGCAAGGCGACCGGCCGCGAGCTGGCGACCCCCAATCGCGGCGGCCCCGGCTTCTGGACCGACGCGCCGCACGTGGTCCCCGCGGGCGAGGGCGAGGGAGTCCTCTGGGAGGTCGAGGACGCGGACATCGGCTACCGGTTCAAGACCGGCGGGCCGTTCCGGTGGGAGGACATGGAAGGCGGCCAGAACCTCGGCGGCCGGCTGGACAGCAACGCTGACCGGCAGGTCTACGCCCACTCGGCGAACGAGGGCGCCTACCAGAAGTGGCGCCTGTTCCCGGACGGCGAGGGCTACTGGCAGCTCGTGAACGTGGCGACCGGCCTCGCGCTCGACGGTACTCCCGAGGACATCTACACAATGGCGCCAAATGACGGCGCCTACCAGCGCTGGCGCTTCATTCCGTAGCTCCCGCTCGCTAGATTCGGGCCGTGCCCCCGCGCGCAGCCCATCTGAGGCGCCTCGCCGCCCTGCTCGCCCTCGCCGTCACGCTCGGCCTCGTCGCCGGGTGCGGAGGCGACGACGAGGGCGGTGATACGGGGGACAAGGGCCAGGCTCAGACCGAGCAGACCACCGAACAGGCCCAGCAGCCGGCGACCGAGACGGAGCCGGGGACGGAGACCGAGACGGAGCCGCCCGCCGACGCCAAGGACCCTGAGGGCGCCTTCCTGGCCTTCCAGAACGCGCTGGCGAACGGCGACAAGGAGGCCGTCTGCGGCATGCTCACGCCCAGCGCCGTCAAGCAGGCCGAGGAGGCCAGCATCGGCGGCAAGTGCGACACCTGGGTCGAGGAGATCTCCAAGCTGTACGACGAGGCGTCGAAGCAGAAGCTCAAGAGCACAGAGGTCGACAGCGTGGACGAGCAGGGCGACAAGGCGACCGTGAAGTACACCTCGCCGATCCTGAACCTCCCGCTCGAGGCCGAGCTCGAGAAGTCCGGCGAGGGCTGGAAGATCTCGAAGCTCGCCGAGAACGTCTGAGCCGCCGCGCAGGGCGCCACCGCGAGCGCGGCGCACCGGCACCCGTGCTCTGACAGAGTTCCGGCCATGCGGAGGGGGACCGCGTTGGTCGCGATGGCGCTCGGGCTGGCGCTCGCTCCCGCCAGCGCGTCCGCGCAGCTCCCACCGCTCGGCGGCAGTCCGGGCTCCGGCGGCGGCGACGCCCAGCCCCCGCCGCTCACCGTCCCCTCGTTCGAGGGCTTCAACTCCGTGCTGGCCCAGGGCGAGGGCGAGTCGGTCGAGGCGCCCGAGCTCGCGGCCAACCAGACGAGCGGCGAGCTGCCCGCCACGTTCACGAACCAGCAGCCGCTGTACGTGGACGTCATGCCGCGCGCCGCCACGCTCGGCCCCGCGGACATCGGCCGCTTCTACAAGGACACGCGCTTCGGGGCGATGCCGGGCGGCGTCGGGTCGACCACCACGCCGCGACCGGGGGTCACGATCTTCCGGGACGCCCGCTTCGGCATGGCGCACGTCTACGGGTCCACGCGCGCCGACCTGATGTTCGGCGCCGGCTACGCCACCGCCCAGGAGCGCCTCTTCATGATGGACGCGATCCGGCGCACCGCGAAGGGGACGCTCGCCGGCCTGACCGGCGCCAGCGCGGCCGAGGACGACGCGGCGCAGCTCACCGACCAGGACTTCTCGGACGAGGAGCTGACGAGGCAGTTCGAGGCCCTGCCGCAGCGCTGGGGCGCCCTCGGCGAGCGCGCGAAGATCGACGTGCTCGCCTACGTCGACGGCATCAACCGCCGCATCGACGAGGTGAACGCCGACCCGAGCCAGATGCCGGCCGAGTACCCGGCGCTCGGCGCGCGGCCCGAGCGCTGGACCGTGGCCGACAGCGTGGCGATGGCGGTCCTGCTGGTCACGCAGTTCACGGTCTCGAACGGCGGCGAGGAGGTCAACTCGCAGCTGCGCCAAGCCTTCGAGCGCCGCTTCGGCGACCGCTGGCGCGCGCCGTTCCGCGACCTCCGCACCGCCAACGACCCGGAGGCGCTCACGGTCTCGCGCCACAGGCACCCGAGCGACCAGACCGGCCGCGTGAAGGCCGGCCGCAACGCGATCCCCGACTTCGGCTCGATCCGCCCGCGCGACCCCCAGGTCGAGGGTCCCGGCGCCGGGTCGAGCAGCGCGGCGGGAGACGGCGTACCGGCCTGGGTCCACTCCGTGAACGGCCTCAAGGCCGCCCTCCCGGAGACGATGTCGAACGCGGTGCTGGTGCCGAAGCAGCTCTCGCAGACCGGCCGCGGCCTGTTCGCCGCCGGGCCGCAGGTGGACTACTGGTCGCCGCAGATCTTCGTCGAGTACGAGCTGCACGGCGGCGGGATCGACGTGTCCGGCGTCACCTTCCCGGGCGCCTCTCCCTGGCCGCTGATCGGCCACGGGACCGACTTCGTCTGGAGCGGGACGAGCGCGAACGGCGACAACCAGGACACGTTCGTGGAGTTCCTCTGCAACCCCGACGGCTCGCCGCCGAGCCAGGGGAGCACCCACTACCGCTACAAGGGCCAGTGCCGCCCGTTCACCATGCGCGACCAGACCGTCACCACGCCGGTCTCGCCGATCGACCCGAGCCCGCCGGAGCGCATCACGCACCGGACGATGCGCTCGGTCCACGGGCCGGTGTTCGCGTACGCGACCGTCAAGGGCAGGCCGGTCGCGCTCGCCAAGGCCAAGGGCGTGAACTTCCACGAGCTCGACGGGGTCATGTCGTTCGTCCGGCTGGCGGAGAACCAGCCACGCAGCCTGCGCGAGTTCCAGAAGGTGATGAGCCCCTTCCCGGGCACGGAGAACTGGTTCTACGCCAACCGCGACGAGGTCGGCTTCCTGCAGTCCGGCAACTTCCCCGCGCACGCCCGCGGCAGCGACGTGGACCTCCCGTTCAACGGCGACGGCACGGGCGACTGGATCGGCTTCGACCCCGCGGCCTACACGTTCAAGAAGGTCCCGCCGTCGAACCGCCCGCGCGCCGGCGACGAGATCGTGATCTCGTGGAACAACAAGGAGGGCGTCGGCTGGCGGAAGGGCCCGACCGAATGGGGCGACGGCCCGGTCCACCACGCCCTGCTCCTGCACCGGCGGCTCCAGGAGGAGCTGCGCGTGAAGAAGGGCAAGACCGACCTCGCGGGGCTCACGCGCTCGGTCAACCGCGCGGCCACCGGCGACCTGCGCCCCGAGGAGCCGTACCGCTGGATGCGCCGCGTGATCGGCCGCGCCCAGGGCCGCGACGAGAAGTTCCTGCGGCTGATCGACGCGTGGCGCGCCGCGGGCGGCAACCGCCTCGACGAGAACGGCGACAACGTCTACGAGCACAGCGCCGCCGTGCTGCTGATGGACGCGTGGTGGCCGCGCTTCGTGCGCCAGGCGTTCCAGCCCGCGCTCGGGCAGCAACTCTTCGACACGGTCGAGCGCCGCGTGCTCGGCCTGGGCGGATTCGGCTGGAGGTGGAGCACCCACGTGCAGAAGGACCTGCGCAACGTGCTCGGCCGCTCCGTGAAGGGCCGCTACTCGCGCCTCTACTGCGGCGGCGAGCCCACGGTGCAGCCCGTCAAGGGGTCGGGCCGCGCGGTCGTGCAGAAGCGCTGCCGCGCGATCCTGCTGCACTCGCTGCGGCAGGCGGTGCAGTTCCTGACGCAGGAGCGCGGCGCCGACGTGACGCAGTGGAAGTACCCGGCCACCTGCCCGATGACGACGCCGCGGCAGTGCGTCCAGAACGAGCCGACGACGGCCGGCGCGGTGGACACGCCGCCGTTCCCGTGGCAGAACCGCGGGACATTTCACCAGGTCAACGAGATAATGGGGAGGCGATGAACGAGCGCGCCGAGCAGGCCGTGGACGCCATCAACGACGTGAGCGGCCGCTTCGACGGCGCCCGCGCCGCGCACGCGAAGGGGACGCTTTGCGCGGGCACTTTCACGGCCACGCCCGCCGCGGCCGGGCTGACGAGCGCCGCCCACATGCAGAGCGAGCCGGTACGCGTGACAGTGCGCTTCTCGAACGGCAGCGGCGACCCGACGGCGTCCGACGCCGTGCGCACCGAGGGCCGCGGCATGGCGATCAAGTTCTACCTGCCGGACGGCGGTACCACGGACATCGTCTCGCTCACGCTGCCGGTCTTCTTCGTGCGCACCGTCGAGGACTTCATCGCGTTCACGCGGTCGCGCAAGCCGGACCCGGAGACCGGCCAGCCCGACATGGAGAAGCTCGGCGCGTTCATGGGCGAGCACCCCGAGACCGGCGCCGCCCTGCAGCTGATCCTCCCGACCTTCGTGCCGCCGCGCAGCTACGCGACCTGCGCGTTCAACTCGCTACACGCCTTCCGGCTCGAGCCGGCCGGGCGCTGGATCCGCTACCGGATCGAACCCGAGGCGGGCGTGGAGCACCTCTCCGAGGAGGAGATCGGCGGCGCCGCGCCCGACTACCTCCAGGACGAGATCCGCGAGCGGCTCGAGCGCGAGCCGGTGCGCTTCCGGCTGATCGCCCGGCTGGGGGAGGACGGCGACCCGATCGACGACCCGACGGTCGCCTGGCCCGAGGAGCGCGAGACCGTGGAGCTCGGCACGATCGAGCTGACCGGGCTCGACACGAGCCGCGAGCGCGACGGCGACGTGCTGGTCTTCGACCCGACCCGCGTGACCGGCGGGATCGAGCTCTCACCCGACGAGATCCTGAACTTCCGGCCCGACGCCTACGCGGTGTCGGTGTTCCGCCGGACGGGCGTCAGGCGCGACGGCTGAACGCCTTCTTGCGCCGCAGTCTCATGTCGATCGAGTCGCGGCAACGGTCGTACTCCTTGCCCTTGGAGTTGAAGAGCCTGAAGGTCTCGGTGTGCGTGGCCTTGATCCGCCCGCCGGAGAGGATCCTGCCGCTGAGCGCCGCCGTCCACTGCAGCTTGTGCTTAGTCTCCGGATCGGTGTCCTCACCGCTCCCGCTGTCGCTGAAGCGCGTTCTCTCCTGCTCGATCGGTCCCTCCGGCGCGTCGACCCAAGCACCGTTGTACGGGCCGTAGGTGTACTTCGAGTCCTTGCAGTCGAGCCGGTACTTGAACTTGACCCACTTGAGCTTGCCGTCCACCACCTTCGCGCTCGCCCGGTAGCCCTGCTCGGTCTTGCCCACGTAGGTCTTGGTCGCGGCGAGGCCCGCGGCCGGTATGGCGAGCAGCGCGAGGAGCGCCATCAGGACGGTCAGTCGCTTCAAGGTGCGCCCGGTCTACCCCGCCGGAAGTGGCGCGCAAACCTTATTTCAGCGCTCTAGCTCGCCCGGCAGGGCGGAGAACGACCACATGTCGAAGCGCTCGCTCTTCACGCGGGTGTACGAGCGCAGGATGCCCTCGCGCTTGAAGCCGGCCTTCTCGGCCGCGCGCTGGGACGGCTCGTTCTCCGGGTGCACGAGGATCTCGATCCGTTCGAGGCCGAGCGTGCGAAAGCCCCAGTGCGAGGCGATCCGGATCGCGCGCGACGCCACTCCGCGCCCGCGGGCGTGCGCTCCGACGAGATACCCGAGCTGCGCGCGCAGGTCGGGCCAGGAGGCGATCCGCACCGACATCGACCCGAGCAGCTCGCTGCCGTCCGCGGACAGGACCGCGAGGTTGATCCCCTCGCCGCGCTCGCGCTCGGCGTCCCCGCGCGCCAGGTAGTCGAGCGCATCGCGCTCGCCGTAGGGGTGCGGGACGCGGGTCCAGCGCACGATCGGCTCGTCGTCGAGCATCGGGACCATCGCGGGGATGTCCGCGCGCCGGAACTCGCGCATGGCGATCTCGCCGTCGGTCAGCGGGTCGTCCACGCGCGGCAGCGGTCGCGCGACCCCCAGGCGCGGCGCGCCCATCATTCCCCCCAGCGCGGGATCTCGAGCTCGTCGAACGGGTTGCCGCGCGTGCCGGTGGCGGCCCCGCCGACCCCGCCGGCCCCGCCGCCGGCATCCCCGCCGGAACGCCCGGCGCCGCGCCGGCGCGACTCGCTCGCCTGCACGGCGGAGAGCAGCTCGCGGTCGCGGGCGTCGGCCGGCTCGCGGGGGGCCGACTCGCGCGGGCTCGGCTCCACACGCAGCTCGCTCATGATCCGCCGGTGGCCGGCCTGCACGTCGCGCAGGATGCGCTCGGCCTGGCCCTCGAGCGACTCGCCGAGCCGGCGCAGCCCGTTCGAGATCGCCTGCGCCTGGGCCAGCGCGTCGTCGGCCGCCTGCTGCGCCCGCGCCACGCGGTCGTCCGCCTCCTTGCGCGCGATCTCGAGGATCCGCGCGGCCTCCTCCTCGGCGGCGCGGCGCTCCTCGCCCGCCGCGGAGCGCGCCTCCTCGCGGATCCGCTCCGCCTCGCGCTCGGCCTCCCGTTCGCGCTCGCGCGCGTCACGCTCGGCGGCGCCGCGCAGCTCCTCGGCGGCCTGCTCGGCCGCGTCGACGATCGACTGGACCTGCTCGGCCGCGAGCTCGGCCGCCCGGGACGATGGGCTCGGGGTGGCCATTGCGCACTCGATGTTCCCAGACGCGTGCGACGGAATCGCGCCGGCGAGCGCCGGTAACCTCACCCAGCCCATGGAGCGTTACGACCCGAAGCGCATCGAGCCCAAGTGGCAGCGGATCTGGGAGGAGGAGCGCACCTGGGAGGTGCCCAACGAGCCGGGCGCCGCGGGCGACTCCTCGTACGTGCTCGAGATGCTCCCGTACCCGTCCGGCGAGCCGCACATGGGGCACCTCAAGTGCTACGCGATCGGCGACGCCATCGCGCACTACCACCGCCGCACCGGCCGCCGCGTTCTGCACCCGATGGGCTACGACGCATTCGGCCTGCCCGCCGAGAACCACGCGATCCGCACCGGGCAGCACCCGCGCGACTCGACCGAGTCGTCGATAGCCGAGTTCCGCCGGCAGTTCCGCTCCTGGGGCGTCTCGATCGACTGGACCCGCGAGTTCGGGACCCACGAGCCGCGCTACTACCGCTGGACGCAGTGGATCTTCCTGCGGCTGTTCGAGAAGGGGCTCGCCTACCGCGCCGACGCCGCCGTGAACTGGTGCCCGAAGGACGCGACTGTGCTGGCCAACGAGCAGGTGATCGACGGCCGCTGCGAGCGCTGCGGCACCGAGGTCGAGGCGCGCCAGCTCGAGCAGTGGTTCTTCCGGATCACCGACTACGCGGACCGGCTGCTCGACGACCTCCAGACCGTCGACTGGCCCGATCACGTGGTCACGATGCAGCGCAACTGGATCGGCCGCTCCGAGGGCGCCGAGGTGGTCTTCCGCTGCGAGGAGCTCGGCACCGACTACCCGGTCTTCACCACGCGGCCGGACACGCTGTTCGGCGCGACCTTCTTCGTGATGGCGCCCGAGCACCCGGACGTGCTGCGCCTCGCGGCGAGCACCGAGCACGAGGACGAGGTGCGCGCCTACGTGAACCACGCGATCTCCGAGTCGGCCGAGGAGCGCGGTGACGAGGCGCGCGAGAAGACCGGCGTGCCGCTCGGGCGGACCGTCACGAACCCGGTGAACGGCGAGGAGATCCCGATGTTCGTCGCCGACTACGTGCTGATGGAGTACGGCACGGGCGCGATCATGGCGGTGCCCGCGCACGACGAGCGCGACTTCGAGTTCGCCACGAAGTTCGATCTCCCGATCCGGCGGGTGGTGGACTGCGGCGAGCTGCCCTGCGCCGACGACGGCCCGCTCGTGAACAGCGGCCAGTTCGACGGGCAGCACAACCGCGAGGCGTTCGACCGCATCGTGGAGTGGCTCGGCTCGGAGGGTCGCGGCGAGCCGGCGGTGAACTACCGCCTGCGCGACTGGCTGCTCTCGCGCCAGCGCTACTGGGGCTGCCCGATCCCGGTCGTGCACTGCGACGCGTGCGGGATCGTGGCCGTGCCGGACGACCAGCTGCCGGTCGAGCTGCCGAACGTCGAGGACTACGCGCCGCGCGGCCGCTCGCCGCTAGCGGCGGCCGAGGACTGGGTGCGGACCACCTGCCCGTCGTGCGGTGGGGAGGCACGCCGCGAGACCGACACGATGGACACGTTCGTCGACTCGTCCTGGTACTTCATGCGCTACTGCGACCCGCGCAACGACGGCGCGCCGTTCGACCGCGACATCGCCGACATGTGGATGCCGGTCGACCAGTACATCGGCGGCGTCGAGCACGCGATCCTGCACCTGCTGTACGCGCGCTTCTTCGTCAAGGCGTTCGCCGACATGGGCCTGCTCGACGTCGAGGAGCCGTTCAAGGCGCTCTTCACGATCGGCATGATCACGCGCGACGGCGCGAAGATGTCGAAGTCCAAGGGCAACGTCATCTCGCCGTCGACCTACGTCGAGCGCTACGGCGCCGACACGGCGCGCTGCTACGTGCTCTTCATCGGCCCGCCCGACCAGGACGCCGACTGGTCCGACTCCGGCGTGGAGGGTGTGCACCGCTTCCTCGGGCGGCTCTGGCGGCTAGGGGCCGAGCTCGCGGACCGGGGCGCCCCCGCGCCGCTCGAC
>DASVVS010000003.1:0-36402 GCA_036386455.1 Thermoleophilaceae bacterium | reverse complement strand
GAGGGCGACGAGCGGTTCGTGCTGTTCGTGGTGGACCTCGCGACCGACGAGGACCGATCGGGACCGATCTGGTTCGACCCCGACTGGGGCGACGATCCCGCCGAGGGCGAGGGCCCGCCCGGCGTCGTGACCGACCTGGAGCTCACGCGCAGCGGCTCGGCGGCCTGGATCTCGTGCCGCCTGCAGGACGACGGGAAGCGGTGCGAGAAGGGCGAGCCGTACCAGCTCTGGCGGCTCGACGGCCGCGGCCTGAAGATGCTGGAGGAGTCGGTCGAGCTGGAGCGGCGCTCGCTGGAGCGCGAGCGGTCGGCGATCCGCTGGCGCAGCGGCGGGCAGGTGCGGAGCGCGACGCTCCGCTGACGCGGCCCCCGCTCACAGCGGCGCTCCGCCAGGCGCCGCCGGGCGCTTAGGGGGCGCCGCCGCCGCCCGGTGCGGGCTGCTGGCCACCGGCGCCCGGCTGCTGGCCGCCCGGTGCGGGCTGCTGGCCACCGGCGCCCGGCTGCTGGCCACCGGCGCCCGGCTGCTGCTGCTGCTGCTGCGCGGCCTCCTGCGGCGACTGGAGGTTCGCGATCTCGCCGCGCAGCACCGAGTTGCCGCTGTGGGCGGCGTTGCGATCGAGCTGCTCGAACGAGACGTCGATGTACTTGTAGCGCTCGAGCGGCGCCGGGAGGCGTCCCGCGCCCTGGTAGTTGCCCTGGCGGTCGGTCACCTGCGCGCCGAGCGAGACCGCGTCCTTGTCGCTGTTGTAGAGCCAGACCTCGTAGGCCTGCCGCTCCCCGGTCGGCTTGAGCCGCGCCTGGACGATCAGGCTGCGCTCGTCGCCGCGCTGGGCGACCACGGCGATGCCCTGGTTCTCGTTGCCGCGCTCGAGCGGGTTGAGCAGTAGCTGGCCCACGACGCGGGTGGCGGGCGCCACCGCCTCCCTGACGTCGCTCTTGAAGGTCCCGGTGGCGGCGAGGACGCCGATCGCGATCGCCGCGATCAGCAGCACGATGCCGACGGCCGCCACGATCCGCCGGTTGCGAACGGCGCGCTGGGCGTCGGGGGTGAGGCGCTCGGGAGCGACGCGCTCGGGCCGCGGCTCGCGGTCGCGGTCGCCGCGAAGGGGCTCGCGGTCACGGTCGCGGTCGCCGCGAAGAGGCTCGCGGTCACGGTCGCGCCCTCCGCGCAGCGGCTCGCGTTCACGCGTGCGCTCGCCGCGCAGCGGTTCCCGCTCGCGCTCGGGCCGCTCGCGCTCGGCACGTTCGCGGCCGGACCGCTCGCGCTCCCGGCGGCGCGGGCGCTCCTCCTCCGTCCCCGGCTCGGGGATCTCCGGCACCGAGCCGTCCTCGTACATGTGCTCGAGCGAGTCCATCAGCGAGAGGATCCACATGCGCCCGGCCTCCGAGCGCTTGAGGAAGCTGCGCGTGGCGGTGGCCTCGGCCGAGGCCTGCTGCCCCAGCACGTAGTCGGCGACCTGCGGACGCCGCTGGGCGTCGACGCGGCCGGCGCTGCGCGGCGAGAGCTCGACGAGCGCGTCGACCGCCAGCTCCCGGACCCGCTCGGGCGTGATGGCGAGCGCGTCGGCGAGGTCCTCGTAGGAGCGGCCGCGCTGGAGGACGAGCTCGATGATCGCCCTCTGCTCGGGCGGGAGTTGGTCGAACGTGGGCATAGCGGGGCGGAAGGTTAACCTGCCCGGATGCCCACCGAGCCACAGTGGCCCGTTTCGCCCGCGGAGGCCCTCAACGGGCTACTCGAATTCGAGGAGCTGGAGCTGGGGGAGGAGCTGGCGCGCGCCCGCTTCACCGTGGAGAACAAGCACCGTCAGGTCTTCGGGCTGGTGCACGGCGGGACGTACGCGGCGCTGGCGGAGGACCTCGCCTCGCACGCCACCGCCGAGGTCGTCGTGCCGAGCGGGATGCTGGCGCAGGGGATGTCCAACAACCTCAGCTTCCTGCGGCCGGTCCTCGACGGGACCGTGCACGCCGAGGCGCGCCGCCGCCACCGGGGCCGCACCACCTGGGTGTGGGACGTGGACATGACCGACGACGACGGGCGTCTGTGCTGCACGGCCCGGGTCACGATCGCGGTGCGCCCGATGCCGGACGAGCTGAAGCGGCATCTCGGGATCGCATAGCGCCGCCGCCGCCGCCGGTCAGCGCCCGAAGCGGTTCGTGATCGGCAGCCGCCGGTCGCGCCCGAACGCGCGCGTGGAGATCCGGATCCCCGGCGGCGCCTGGCGGCGCTTGTACTCGGCCAGGTCGACCAGCCGGATCACGCGCTCCACGTCCTCGCGCGGGAGGCCGCGGCTCACAAGCGTCTCCGCGTCGAGGTCGCCCTCCACGTAGCCCAGCAGGATCGCGTCGAGCACGTCGTACAGCGGGAGCGAGTCCTCGTCGCGCTGCTCGTGGCGGAGCTCGGCCGACGGCGGGCGCTCCAGCACGCTGCGCGGCACGAGATCGCGCCCCTCGCGCTCGTTGCGCCACTCCACGAGCCGGTAGACCCAGCCCTTGAACACGTCCTTCAGCATGGCGAAGCCGCCGGCCATGTCGCCGTAGAGCGTCGCGTAGCCGACCGACAGCTCGGACTTGTTGCCGGTCGTCAGGACCAGCCAGCCGAACTTGTTCGACAGGGCCATCACCAGGTTCCCGCGGATCCGCGCCTGGAGGTTCTCCTCCGTGAGGTCGGGCTCGCGACCCTCGAACCGATCGGCCAGCGCGCGGTCGTAGCCGCCCATCAGCTCCTCGATCCCGAGCTCCAGGAACTCGACGCCGAGGTTCCGGGCGATCGCGCGCGCGTCGTCGCGCGTGCCGGACGAGGAGTAGGGCGACGGCATCGACACGCACGTGACCCGCTCCGGCCCCAGCGCGTCCGCGGCCACCAGCGCCACGAGCGCCGAGTCGATCCCTCCCGAGAGAGCCACGACCACCCGCCTGAAGCCGTTCTTCTCGACGTAGTCGCGCAGCCCGGTGCGAAGCGCCGCGTAGACCTCCTCCACCGGCCCGAGCGGCTCCGCCACGGGGCCCGCGGAGGGACCGTCGGCCGGACGGCCGTCGCCGACCGAGAGCGACGCCAGCACCGGCACCGCCGGCATCCCGGCGTTGCGGGCCGCCTCGCGGTGGCGCGCGTCGCGCAGCCGCGCGGCTACGACGCTCGCGGTCTCGATCGTGCAGACCGTCAGCGACTCCTCGAACTGCGGCGCCCGGGCGATGACCGTCCCGGTCTGGTCGATCGCCACGCTGTGGCCGTCGAAGACGAGCTCGTCCTGGCCGCCGACCATGTTGCAGAGCACGATCGCGGCGAGGTTGTCGCGGGCGCGCTGGACCAGCATCCGCTCGCGCTCGAGCGGCTTGCCGGCGTGGTACGGCGACGACGAGAGGTTCACGATCACGTGCGCCCCCGCCAGCGCCTCCGTCGTGGCCGGGGGCCCCGGGGTCCAGACGTCCTCGCAGATCGTGAGCCCCACGGGCACGCCGTTCACCTCGATGAGCGCCGGCCCGGGTCCCGACTGGAAGTAGCGCTGCTCGTCGAAGACGCCGTAGTTCGGCAGGAGGACCTTGCGGTAGACCGCCGCCACCTCCCCGTCCGCCAGCACCGCCGCGGCGTTGTAGACGTCGCCGGCCCGCTCCGGGAAGCCGACCAGCGCCACGATGCCGCTCACGCCCGCCGCCAGCTCGCGCAGTGCTGCCGCGGCCGAGTCGAGGAAGTGGGTCTTCAGCAGCAGGTCCTCGGGCGGGTAGCCGGTCAGCGCGAGCTCGGGGAAGACGACCAGGTGGGCGCCCTCGTCACGGGCGCGGGCGATCGACTCCGCGATCCGGGCGGCGTTGCCGTCGAGGTCGCCGACCACGGCGTCGATCTGCGCCAGGGCGATGCGCAGCGTGTGCGGCGCGTCCGTCATCGCGTCCAGTATGCCGCCGACCCCAGCACGCCCGAGGGGCCTGCACGGCCGCTCCCAGGCGGCTCAGCCCGCGTCGGCGGGGGTCCAGCCGACTATGCGGCCGCTGTCGTCGTCCAGCCGCGCCTCGGCGCCCACGTCGAAGCCCTGGCGCAGCGGCTCGGGCACCGGGGCCTCGAGGGTGGTCCCGTCGGAGGTCCGCAGGAGCGCGGTGTCGTCGGCCCAGCGGCCGATCACGACCGCCTTGCGCGGGCGGCGGAAGCTGGTGCGGTTTTGGCGCGTCTGCATGCTCAGAGTTCGCTGAGTAAAGCACGCCGCGCAAGGGCATTACGATCGGCTCGACTCGCATGGCTCCCACCGCTCCCCAGGCCGCGCTGGTAGCGGTCGACGACGACACCGCCGCGCTCGGGCGGATCGCCGAGGAACTGCGCCGCCGCTACGGGGCGGACTACGACGTGCGGTGCGCGAGCTCGCCCCGCGACGCCCTGACCGAGCTGGAGCAGATGCGCGACGCCGGCGTGCAGGTGGCCGTGGTGCTCGCCGCCCAGTGGATGGAGGAGATGCGCGGGCCGGAGCTGCTCGCGCGGGTGCGGGAGCTGCACCCGCTCGCCCGGCGCGCGCTGCTGATCCCGTGGGGCGGCTGGGGCGACCGCCCGACCGCCGACGCGGTCATGCGGGCGATGGCGCTCGGGCAGATCGACTACTACGTGCTGAAGCCGTGGTACTCGCCCGACGAGTACTTCCACCGCACGATCTGCGAGTACCTGCACGAGTGGTCGCGGGCCGCGGCGCTCCGCCCGCAGGAGGTGGCGGTCGTGGCCGAGCTGCGCTCGGCCCGCACGCACGAGATGCGCAGCCTGCTGGCCCGCAACGGCGTGCCGCACCGCTTCCACGCGCCGGACTCCGACGAGGCGCGGCGCCTGCTCGATGCGGCGGGGCTGGAGTTCACCGGCGCGCCGGTGGTGACGATGCTCGACGGCCGCGTACTGGTCGACCCCAGCGCGACCGAGCTGGCCGGGGCCTACGGGGTCTCGACCGAGGTCGAGGACGCGCGCGAGTTCGACGTGGTGGTGGTCGGCGCGGGGCCGGGCGGGCTGGCGGCGGCCGTGTACGCGGCCTCCGAGGGGCTCCGCACGCTCGTGATCGAGCGCGAGTCGATCGGCGGCCAGGCCGGTTCGAGCTCGCTGATCCGCAACTACCTGGGCTTCTCGCGCGGCGTCAGCGGCGCGGAGCTGGCGCAGCGCGCGTACCAGCAGGCGTGGATCTTCGGCACGCGCTTCGTGCTGATGCGCACCGCCAGCCGGATACGGACCGGCGCGGACGGCCTTCACACGATCGAGATCGCGGGCGGCGGCGAGGTGACCGCGCGTGCGGTCGTGCTCGCCACGGGCGTCTCGTACCGGCGGCTCGGCGCGCCGGGGCTGGAGGAGCTGGCCGGCTCGGGCGTCTACTACGGCGCGTCGGTGGCGGAGGCGTCGGGGCTCTCCGGCGAGGACGTCTACGTGGTGGGCGGCGGCAACTCCGCGGGCCAGGCGGCGATGCACCTGGCCCGGTTCGCGCGGCGCGTGACGATGCTCGTGCGCGGGCCATCGCTGACGGCGACGATGTCGAGCTACCTGATCGACACGATCGACGCGGCCGCGAACGTGGAGGTGATGCCGCAGACCGAGGTCGTGGGCGCGGCGGGCGAGGGCCACCTCGAGCGGCTGACCCTGCGCAGCCGGGCGGATCGCAGCGAGCGCGAGGTGCCAGCGGCGGCGGTGTTCGTGATGATCGGCGCCCGCCCGCACACGGCCTGGCTCCCGGCGAACATCGAGCGCGACGAGCGCGGCTACATCCAGACCGGCCCGCTGGTGCACCCGTACGACCGCTGGCCGCTCGCGCGCGCGCCGCAGCCCTACGAGACGAGCGTGCCGGGCATGTTCGCCGTCGGCGACGTGCGCAACGGCTCGGTCAAGCGCGTGGCGTCGGCGGTGGGTGAGGGCTCGGTCGTGATCCAGCAGGTGCACCACCACCTGAGCGCGGCTCCGACGCCTCGCCCAGCGACCGCTCGAGGATGACCACGTCGCGCCACGCGCCGTCCAGGCGGCCGTGGCGGCGGAACGTGCCGACCTCCCTGAAGCCGCAGCGCGCGAACAGCCGCAGGCTCGGCTCGTTCTCCGGGAACACGAGCGCCACCAGCTTCCAGATCCCGCGCTCCTCCGCGGCCGCGCAGATCGCGTCCACGAGCGCCCCGCCGGTGCCGCGGCCGCGCCCCTGCCGGCCGACGTACACCGAGACCTCGGCCACGCCCGCGTAGGCGCAGCGGTCGCTGTACTCGCCGAGCTTGGCCCAGCCGAGCACGCGCCCGTCCTCCTCGGCCACCAGCAGCGGCAGCGCGGCGCCGATCCACGGCCTCACATCGCCGGCGGTGCGCGGCTCGGTCTCGAACGTGGCCACGCGCTCGGCGATGCCCTCGTTGTGGATCGCCGCGATCGCCTCCGCGTCGCGCGGCTCGGCCGGGCGGATCACGGCCCCGCCGCCGCCCCCTCGGCCACCGCCAGGAGCTCCTCGGCGTTGCGCCGCACGCGGAACAGCGTGATCGAGGAGCCCAGCTCGTAGCGGGCCGACTCCGACACCACCCAGCGCGGCACGCCCGCCTCGACCCACTCGACCGGCCGCCGGTGGCGGTTGTCGGCCGGCGCCTCCGGCTCCCAGCGATAGTCGCCGGACACGCGCCCGAAGCCGAGCGTCGAGTCCGCCTTGCACGGGTGCACGACCAGGTCGCCCACGCGCATCCCGAACGCGAACCGCAGCAGCACCCCGGCCCATACCGGGATCGCCCGCGGCTTCGCGTCCGGATACGCCTCGGCCAGCGCCCGCTTCAGCGCCTCGCGGTCGTCCCCGATCTCGCGCAGGTCGCCGACCCGCCGCCAGCCGACCGCGATCCGGCCGTCCTCGACGAAGTCGTACGCCGGCTTGTCGTTGTGGATTCCCCAGACGGCGGTCAGGCCGTTCAGGCTAGGCCCGGATCGCCCACCGGCACGCCCGCGCGGCCCGTGGACCGCGTGCCCTCGCCGTCCGGCAGCACGAGGATCGCGCCCTCGCCGCTCGCGTAGGCCTCCTCGCCGTGCATGGTGACGTCCATGCCGAGCGACTCGTCCTTCGCGGTCGCCCGCAGCGGCATCACCAGGCCCATGAGCTTGAGGAGCGCGAACGTCGCCACGAACGCGTACGCCGGGGCGGCGAGCGCCGCGAGCACCTGCCACAGGAGTTGCTCGCCGTTGCCGTATAGCGCGCCGTCGGAGATGCCGTTCCACGACTCCTGCGCGAAGAACCCGATGAACAGGATCCCGAAGAGGCCGGCGGTGCCGTGGGCGGCGAGCACGTCGAGCGTCTCGTCCACCCGGGTGCGCGGTCGCCACATGATGATCGCGTAGCTCGGGAGCGCCCCGACCGCGCCCAGCAGCATCGCCCAGCCGGGGCTGATGAAGCCGCCCGCGGGCGTGATCAGCACGCAGCCGACGATGATCGCGGTGGCGGCGCCGATGGCGGTGACCTTGCGCCCGCGGATCGCGTCGAGCGCGAACCAGACGACGAGCGTGCAGGCCGGTGTGAGCAGCGTGTTCGTGAAGGCGAGGATGCTGTTCTGGCCCGTGTTGAAGCCGCTGCCGCCGTTGAAGCCGAACCAGCCGAACCACAGCAGGCCGGCGCCGAGCAGGACGTACACCGAGTTGTGCGGCAGGAGCGCCTGGCGCGCGTAGTCCTTGCGCGCGCCCACGATGAGGGCCGCCGCCAGCGCGGAGAAGCCCGAGGCCATCTCGACCGGCACACCCCCGGCGAAGTCCAGCGTGCCGCCCTCGAGCAGCCAGCCGTTGCCGAAGGCCCAGTGCGCCAGCACCGCGTACACGAGGACCGACCACAGGGCGGAGAACACGAGGAACGCGCCGAAGCGCATCCGCTCCACGACCGCGCCGGAGATCAGCGCCACGGTGATGATGCAGAACGTCCCCTGGAAGGCGAAGAACAGGAGGTGCGGGATCGTGGAGCCCTCGCGCGGCTCGAAGGTCACGTCCTGGAGGAACGCGTGCCCGAATCCGCCGACCAGGTCCCCGCCGCCGTCGAAGGCGAGCGAGTAGCCGACCACGGCCCAGGTGACCGCGGCGACGGCGATCGCGCCGACGCACATCATGAACGTGTTCAGGGTGTTCTTCCCGCGCACGAGGCCGGCGTAGAAGAGGCCGAGCGCGGGGGTCATCATCAGCACGAGCGCGGTCGCCATCAGCATCCAGGCGGTGTCGCCCGTGTCGATCTCGGTCGCCGCCTGGGCGAGGAAGGTGGGGAGGAGGTCGCTCATGCCGGCACCGGCGTCACGGCGCCCTGGTCGGTCTCACCCGTCCGGATGCGTATGGCGCGCTCCAGCGGGACCACGAAGATCTTGCCGTCGCCGACGTCCCCGGTCCGGGCGCCCTCGCAGAGCGCCTCGAGCGTGGGGTCCACGAACTCGTCCGAGACCGCGATCTCGAAGCGGACCTTGTCCGCCAGCCGCATCTGGACCGTCGTGCCGCGGTAGGTCTCCACGCGGTCGAGCTCCCCGCCGTGGCCCTGGACCCGGCTGATCGAGACGCCGCGCACCTCGGCGCGGTACAGCGCTTCCAGCACGTCGTTCGCCTTCTCCGGGCGGACGATGCCGATCACGAGCTTCACGTTCCCCGACTCCTCGTTTGGTGGTCGCGGCGAGTGTCGGCCGGACCGGCGGGAGCGTCATTGGACGGGAGTACAGGATTTCGCCCGGGCGCTTGTACAGAGGGAGCGGAAGGCCCGCGCGGCGCGGCGAGTAGCCTCCCCGGGGCAACCGAACGCCCGGAGGAGAGACCGGATGGCAACGCAGCTCAGCGAGAGCCAACGGGAGGCGCTGCGCGCCTTCTGCGACACGATCGTGCCGCCGATCGAGCGCACCCCAGACCCCGAGGGCTTCTGGGCCCGGAAGGCGAGCGACCTGGGCATCGAGGGCGCCGTGGCCGACCTCGTCCTGGGCATCCCCGACGAGACCGTCCGCGGCGGCCTGCTCCAGCTCCTCGACGTGCTCGCCTCGCAGGGGATCGCCCGCGACATCTCGCAGCTCTCGCGCGAGCAGATCCTGCGCAACCTGCAGCTCGCCTCGCCGGACGCCGCAGCGGGGGTGAACGCGCTCAGCACGATGACGTGCTTCCTCTACTACGGCGCGCCCGACCCGCAGACGGGCCAGAACCCGAACTGGAAGATCTTCGCCTACCCCGGGCCGGCCGGCCCGCCGCCGCAGGTCGAGAAGCCGATCAAGCCGCTCGCCGTCGAGGACGGCGCGACGCTCGAGGCCGACGCGGTCGTGGTCGGCTCCGGCTCCGGCGGCTCGGTCGTGGCGGGCACGCTCGCCAAGCAGGGGCTGAAGGTGCTCGTGGTCGAGGCCGGCGGCTACTTCAACGAGTCCGACTTCGCTCAGCTCGAGCTCAAGGCCTACCAGGACATGTACTGGCGCGGCGGGCCCAACCCGACCGCCGACGGGAACATCACGCTGCAGGCGGGCACCGCCCTCGGCGGCGGCTCGGTGATCAACTGGCAGAACTGCCTGCGCACGAAGCCGTGGGTGCGCGAGCAGTGGGAGCGCGAGTTCGGCCTGGAGGGGCTGGACGGGGCGGAGTACGACCGCCATCTCGACGCCGTGCTCGAGCGGATCTCGGCCACCGACCAGGCCAGCGACTGGAACGGTCCGCACCAGCGGATCAAGGAGGGCTGCGAGGCGCTCGGCTGGGACTTCAGGACGATCGTACGCAACACCGACCTGTCGAAGTACTCGCCCGAGAGCGCCGGCTACGCGGGATTCGGCGACCAGTCCGGCAGCAAGCAGAGCGGCGACAAGACCTGGCTGCTGGACCTGGTCCAGAACGGCGGCGAGGTGCTGGTGCGCACGCGGGCGCAGCGGATCGTCACCGAGGGCGGCCGCGCGGCCGGCGTGGAGTGCCTCCTGATGAACGACGACGGGACGCCACGGGGCGCGGTGACCGTGCGGGCGCCGCGGGTCGTGGTGGCGTGCGGCTCGCTCGAGTCGCCGGCGCTGCTCCTGCGCAGCGGGATCGGCGGCCCGGCGGTGGGCGACTACCTGCGGCTGCATCCGGCGCACGCGGTGCTCGGCATCTACTCGGAGGACCAGCAGGCGTGGTGGGGCGCGCCGCAGACCGGACTCTGCGACACCTTCGCGAACACCGGCGACGGCTACGGCTTCCTCGTCGAGGGCGCGCAGTACGCGCCGGCTATCGGCGCGTCGGCGGTCCCGTGGACGAGCGGCGAGGAGCACAAGACCCGCCTGTTCGACTGGAAGTACGGCGCCACGTTCATCGCGCTGATCCGCGACCGCGGCCACGGGCGGGTGACGATCGACGCCTCCGGCGAGGCCGTGCCGTGGTACTCGGTCGAGGACGAGGTGGACCTGCGCAACCTGCGCCACGGGCTCGAGGCGGAGATCCGGCTGCACCAGGCGGCGGGGGCGAAGTCGATCATCTCGCTCGCGCAGGGCACGCCCACGTGGCGCTACGGGGACGACCTCGAGGCGTTCGTGGAGCGGGCCAAGCGGATGCCGATGCGCGCGGGCGGCCAGAAGCTGTTCAGCGCCCACCAGCTCGGGAGCTGCCGGATGGGCAACGACCCGCAGACCTCCGTCGCCAACCCGTGGGGCGAGCTGCACGACACACCGGGGGTCTGGATCGGGGACGGCAGCGCGTTCCCCACGGCCAGCGGCACCAACCCGATGGTCACGATCATGGCGCTCGCCCACCGCACGGCGGAGGCGATCGCGGGTGTGAAGGACGAGGCGGCGGCGCGCGAGCCCGCGGCGGCGACGGCGAGCTAGAGGAGGCGGCGATGGCAGTCGAGACACAGGTACCTCAGGCACCCACGCACGACGCTCCGCCGATCGACCGGGAGCGCCTCTACATCGGCGGCGAGTGGGTGGAGCCGCACGGCGGCGGCCGCTTCGAGGTGGTCGACGCGACCACCGAGGAGGTCATGGGCAGCGTCCCGGCCGGCGACGCGGAGGACCTCGACCGCGCCGTGGCGGCGGCGCGGGGCGCCTTCGACGCGTGGTCCGCCGTATCGCCGTGGGAGCGGGCCGAGGTGTGCCAGGCGATCTCGGCCAAGATCGCGGAGCGGGGCATGGAGATCGCGGCGCTCGTCTCGCGCGAGGTCGGGATGCCGCTGCACCTGTCCATGCAGATCCAGGCCGGGCTGCCGGCGATGGACTTCGCCTCGATGCCCGCCGTGGTCGAGGAGACGGCGTGGGAGGAGCAGGTCGGCAACTCGCTGATCGTGCGCGAGCCCGTGGGCGTGGTGGGCTGCATCACGCCGTGGAACTACCCGCTCCACCAGATCTGCGCGAAGGTGGCGCCGGCGCTGGCGGCGGGCTGCACGGTCGTGGTGAAGCCCAGCGAGGTCACGCCGCTGAACGCGTTCATCCTGGCCGAGATCGTCGACGAGCTCGGCCTCCCGGCCGGCGTGTTCAACCTCGTCACCGGCGACGGGCCGACCGTGGGCGAGGCCATGACCCGCCACCCCGGTGTGGACATGATCTCGTTCACCGGCTCCACACGGGCGGGCAAGATGGTGTCCCAGGCCGCGGCCGACACGGTCAAGCGCGTGGCGCTCGAGCTGGGCGGCAAGTCGCCGAACGTGATCCTCGACGACGCCGACCTGGAGAAGGCCGTGATCGACGGGATCGGCAAGTGCTACCTGAACTCGGGCCAGACCTGCTCGGCGCTCACGCGGATGCTCGTGCCGCGCGAGAAGCTCGAGGCGGCGGAGCAGATCGCCGCGGCTGTCGTCTCCCAGATCAAGGTGGGCGACCCGTTCGATCCCGATGTCACGCTCGGGCCGCTGGCCTCGGAGGCGCAGCTAGAGCGCGTGCGCGGGTACATCCGGCGCGGGCAGGAGGAGGGCGCGAAGCTCGTGGCCGGCGGGGAGGAGCCGCCGGAGGGGACCGAGCGCGGCTACTTCGTGCAGCCCACCGTGTTCAGCGACGTCGACCCGGGGTCCACGATCGCCCAGGAGGAGATCTTCGGCCCGGTGCTGTCGATCATCCCGTACGAGGACGAGGACGACGCCGTGCGGATCGCGAACGACTCGCTCTACGGGCTGGCGGGCGGCGTGTGGTCGGGCGACCCGGAGCACGCCAAGCGCGTGGCGCGGCGCATCCGGACCGGTCAGATCGAGATCAACGGCGCGACGTTCAACCCGCTGGCGCCGTTCGGCGGCTTCAAGCAGTCCGGGCACGGCCGCGAGCTGGGCAAGTTCGGGCTCGAGGAGTTCCTCGAGGTCAAGAGCCTGCAGCTGTAGGGGCCTCAGGCAGCCCCGGCGACACGCCGTCTCCCCGACTGCGAGCATCTTGTGGGGGTGGCGAAGGCATTGGATAAAGGTCCCAGAAATCGGGGTGAACGCCGCTGGGCAGCGCTGGCGGGCCTAGCGGCGCTGTGCACGCTCCTGCTCGGCCTCTCGACGAACGTGGCCGCCTCGTTGGTCCCGGAGGAATGGACGAAGCACAACGCGACCTGGGTGTGGGTCGCCACAGCGGTGCTGGGCTTGGTCGGCGTCTGCCTAGCAATAGTGGCCCGGCGCGCCAGCGCGACATCGGATCACGCGGCGAACGAGGACCCGGCCGTTGACCGCTCGCTGCGTGTGCGAGAGACATCCGGCACCGTCGTCATTGCGGAATCGGGATCGACGGTTAGCTTCCAAAGCCTCAATGCCGAGCCGGCGCCGGCGCAGCGTGCCGGGCAAATCGTAGTCGGCGAACTGCCGGGCGCGCCCCCGGCCCTGATCGCAAGGGAGGAGGTGAATCGCCTCGTAGACCTGTTTCGACGCGGGGAGCGGATCGCCACGGTTTCAGCGCTGACAGGGGGCCGAGGCGCGGGGAAGACGCAGGTAGCTGCGCAGTACGCGCGCGAAGCCGTGGCCAACGGCGTGGAGCTTGTCGCGTGGGTATCCGCTGAAGACCCGCCCCGGCTCCTCGGCGGGCTGGCGGAGGTCGCGGAGCGCCTTGGCGTGGCGGACCCCGAGGGCGATTCGGAGACCTCCGCTGCGCGACTCCGCGAGGCGCTCGCGGCTCGAGCGAGCCGCGCCATCTTGGTGCTCGACAACGCGAACGATCCGGGCCTCGTTCGACGTTACCTGCCATCGACCGGTACTGCTCAGATCGTCATCACGAGCACGGATCGCGCATTCACCAGTCTCGGTGCCGAAGTCAGGATCGGTGTTTTCAATCGAACGCAATCGGTTGCATATCTGGCCGAACGCACACGCTTGGAGGACGTGGCGGGTGCCGACGCCTTGGCCGAAGAGCTCGGCGACCTACCCCTCGCGCTTGCCCAGGCGGCGAGTGTTATTGAGCTCCAAGGGCTCTCCTACCCGACGTACCTCGAACGCCTCAGGTCGCTACCCCTCGAAGACATGTTGCTGCCTAACAGGGGCGACGAATATCCCTACGCAACTGACCGAGCGATTCTCCTCTCAGTCGAGGCAGCGCAGGAGGGGGACCCGGAGGGTGCGACGATGGACATTCTCAGGTCCGTCGCGCTCCTGGCCTCCGATGGCGTTAGCCGACGCGTTCTAGGTGAGGTTGCCGCCGTCCCGGAGCGCCCTCGACTGGACAAGACCCTTGCGCGGCTGGTGCAGACGTCCTTGCTGGTCTGGGCCAAGGATCGCGAGATCGTCGTTATGCACCGGATGGTGGCGCGTGCAGTACGGGATCAGCTGGAGAAGAGCGGCGGGCTGGCTGCCGGTGTCGACACCGCGAGGAGGCGCCTTCTGCCGCTCATGCCCGACGAGAAGCAGGCTTGGAATCGGCGCCATGCCGACGCCGAGATCCTAGGGCACGCGATCAGCCTTTGGGAGGTCGGCGTGACAGGGTTTGAGCGCGGAGCGTTAACACATGCGGAGCTCGAAGCCCATGCATCGCTGGGACATGTGGTCGTAAGACATCTCGTGGCTACCGCAGACATCTCGCGCGCCACGCAGATCGCGAAGTCCGTGCAGGAGTCGTGCGACCGATTACTGGGTCCCGAGAACGACGAGACACTGGCGGCCCGCAATAATCTCGCCGCCACATACAAGGCCGCTGGCGACTTTGCTCAAGCTGTGGCCGTACAGCAGGAGACGGTCGCCGTGCACGAGCGCCTCCTCGGACACGACGATCCGCGCACCCTCATCGTACGGAGCAACCTCGCCGGCTTTTACTTTCATGCCGGGAAGCATGATGATGCCATCAAGATGCACGAGGAGATCCTCGCTATCCGCGAGGATGCCTTAGGACCCGAGGATCCCGGCACGCTCTTCTCTCGCAATAACCTCGCTAGCGCTCACCACTCTGCCGGGAACGCTGAGAAGGCACGCGAGCTGCTGGAGGAGACGCTGGCAGTCTCCATGCGCGTCCTCGGCACAGATGATCCGCAGACACTCACGACCAAGAGCAACCTGGCTGCGACCTATCGCCTCCTGGGCAAGGTTGCCACAGCATTGTCACTTAACCAGGAGACACTCGAGGCTCGGCAGCGCGTCCTAGGCGCTGATCACCCGGACACGCTCACTTCCCGCAACAACCTCGCGAAGAGCTACGAGGCGGCGGGGGACCGGAATGCCGCAGCACGGCTGTACACGGAGGCGCTCGTCGAATGTGAGCGAGGGCTGGGTCCCGATCACCCTTACACGAAGACGGTACGAGACAACCTGCAGGCACTCCACAGCAGCGAACCGTCCTAGCCATTGCGCGCCAAGGTCCCAAGTTCGCGTCAGAACCTGCAGGTCGGGAGCCAGCTATAGCTCAGATCCCGCTCGCTGGGTACGGGAAGCCCTCCGGCGCCGGGAGGCGCTGGTCGAAGTGCTTGCGCACGGCGGCGTCGCTGACCGCGTAGCCCCAGTTCATGATCTGCTCCTGGAGCCGGGGCTTCACGCTCGCCAGCCGGGTCGGCTGGTTGGCGAGCTCAAGGGTCCGGGTGTGGTCGCAGCGCAGGGCGTCGGCCAGCTCGTAGTTGCGGATGTCGGTCCTGATTCCCCAGTAGGCCCCGGACCAGACCGGTCCCTCGTAGTCCTCGATCGCCTCGCGCTTGCGCAGCGAGCGCACCTGGTTGTCGATCACGTTCGTCACGCGCAGGAGCTGCAGCGGCCAGTTCGTCCACGGGCGCTTCTGCGGCGCCATGTAGCCGCCGCCGTCGCTGATCAGGACCGACGTGTAGTTCTTGAAGGCGGTCTCGAGCCCGAGGTTGTCGTACACGCCGCCGTCGGTGAGCACGGCCTTCGTGGTGTACGGCGGATGCTGCAGGTCCTCGCCGCTGTTCGGCTCGAAGTCGGACTCGCGCAGCTTGAGGCGGAGGGGGGAGAGGAACGGCGGGAACGCCGAGGAGGCGGCGACGGCGGTCGCCAGCGGCAGGTCCGGCTCCCTGATCGTCCCCACCCGGTAGTCGGCCATGTAGTCCCGCGTGAAGCGCCACAGGACCCCCGACTGGAGGCTCGTCGCGTTGATCACGAAGCTCGGCGACTCGGGCAGGTCGCGCAGGGTCCTGGCTCCGAAGAGGTGCCGGCTGTACGCGGCGGCGATGCGGTTGCCGGCCGAGCCTGGCATGAACATGCCGGCCAGGGTCGCCTTCCAGTCGATCGTGCGCGCGGCGAACTCGCGCAGCGGCGCCACGACCTGCTCGTCGAAGTTCGCCGCCACGTCGCCCATGCCGAAGTCGAGCGCGTCCCACCTCGAGGCCAGCACGCCCGCGGCGATCGAGCCGCCGGAGACGCTCGAGACGCGGTCGAGGCGCCGCAGCAGCCCGACCTCGTTCAGCCGTACGAGCGCGCCCGCGTGGAACAGCATCGCCCGGTAGCCGCCGCCGGACAGGCACAGGGCGAGGCCGCGCCGCGGGCCGTCGCCCTCGGCCGGCTCCGCCTGCGGGTCTAGGGCGTCGGGGTCGATGCGCGCGACTCTAACTTCCAGCGGGCGCGCAGGTCCAGGGCGGGGCGCTCGACCAGGCGGTGCAGCAGCGCGCTCGCCGGGATCGTGAGCGCCAGTGCGGTCGCGAGCACCAGGAGGAAGTGGGGGCGGGCGTGGCCGGCCAGCAGCGACCAGCCGGCCATCTCCAGCAGGATCGCCTGGTGGACCAGGTAGATCCCGTAGGAGCGCTCGCCGAGCCAGTGCAGCGGGCGGTTGTCGAGCACGCGCCACGCGCGGCCCTCGGACCACTGGAGCACGAGCGGCGCGGCCACGAGCGCGCCCGCTCCGAACGTGAGCAGCAGGCGCGAGCCGAGGCCGGGGCGCGGGGGGAAGGCGGCCAGGTCGCCGGTTGCGGCGTACAGCGCGAGGGCGACGAGGCCCGCGGCCGCGAGGGCGAGCGCGAGGCGCCCGCCGTTCCGCCCGCGCACGCGCGGAGCCAGCACCGGCTCCAGCGTCGCCAGCACCACGCCGGGGACGAACGCCCACGCCATCGCGGCTATCGAGGTCTGCCAGGCGCGGTCCTCGAAGGGGCCTTCGTTCGCGCCGAGGGCGGGGTGGAGCTCCTCCGAGAGGGCCAGGGTGCTCGTGAAAACGGCGGCACACAGGAGGAGGACCAGGCGGCGGCGGGCACTCTCGTCGAGCCGGCTCCCGGCGGCGCGCGCCCCCAGCCACGCCACCAGCGGCACCAGCAGGTAGAACGCAACCTCCGTGTGCAGCGTCCACGCTTGCCCGACGTAGCTCGCCGCCTCGCTCAGGTCGAAGCTCTGCGCGAACAGGTAGATCGCGGCGATCTCGCCGGGCGACGAGTCCGCGCCGGCCTCCACCACGAGCACCACCGTCACGACCGCCCAGAACGCCGGCACGATCCGCAGCGCCCGGTTGCGCAGGTAGCCGCCGATCCGCGGCAGCGGCCGCCCCTCCACGAACGCCCGCACGAACGGCCCGCCGATCAGGTACCCCGACAGGACGAAGAAGACGAACAGCCCCGCGTCGAGCGCCGCGAGGCCGTGGGTGAGGACGTCGCCGTACGCCGCGCCCGCCTCCGTCCAGGAGGCGGGCACCGGGTCGCGGGCCAGGAACGCCGCGTGGTAGACGAGCACCGACAGCGCGGCCAGCGCGCGCAGCGGGTCGCCGGCGATGAAGCGCTGAGGCCGCACGGCGGGACAGGGTCCCAGACCGTGCGGCCGGGGCGTCACTCCCGGCGCGGGCTCAGGAACTCCGGCGGGACGGCCTCCACGAGCCAGACGTCGTTCGCCGTCACGTGGAAGACGTGGCCGGCCGCCGCCATCTCGGCGGCCGCCACGTCGAGGACGACCGGTGGACCGTGCCGGCGGCCCACTCTCAGAGCCGTCTCCACGTTCGGCGAGAGATGGACGTGATGGCGCCTGCCGCGCTGGAGACCGTCGCGGAGGATCGACGAGAGGCTCTGGCGCCCGGTGCCGTGGAACAGCAGCCTCGGCGGGGAGGCGGCCGGGAGCCCGAGGTCCACGTCGATGCTGTGGCCCTGGTTCGCGCGAATGCGCTGGCCGCTGTCGTCGAAGCTGAGCGCCGCTTGTCGTTCCTTGCCACGACCTCCTCGAGGTCCCGGCGCGTCAGTGCGAACGAACGGGCAGCGCAGGCCTTCAGCAGCTCGTCCACCTTCACCCAGCCACCCGGCTCGAGCGACAGGCCCAGCCGCTCAGGCTCGTGGCGGAGGTGGCGAGACAGGTACTTCGACGTCTTGACCAACCGCTTGCCGTCCATCTCGAATCGGCGAGATGGTCCCAGACGGCCGGCTCAGGTTCTGCGCTAAGACCCGCGGAAGTCCGGCGGGCGCTTCTCGAGGAACGCGCTGACGCCCTCGGCGGCGTCGGCTGTGGTCTGACTGACCCCCACCGCGAGCGACTCCGCCCAGAGGCCGTCGGTGGCCGACATGTCGGCGATGCGGGGGAGGGCGGTGAGGATCATCCGGTTGGCCAGCGGCGCGTTGCCGGCGATCTCGCGCGCGAGCTCGATGGCGCGGGCGGGCGCCTCGCCCTCCGCCACGAGCTCGTGGCTCAGCCCCAGCCGCTGCCCCTCGTCGGCGGGGATCCGGCGGCCGGTGAGCATCATCTCGCGCATCCGGTCGAACCCGAGGAGCCGGGCGATACGCACGGAGCCGCCGCCACCGACGAAGATGCCGCGGCGTCCCTCCGGCAGCGAGTAGAACGCGGTGGGGTCGGCCACGCGTACGTGCCCGGTCACCGCGAGCTCCATCCCGCCGCCGATCGCGGCGCCGTGGAGCGCGACCACGAGCGGGATGCCGCCGCTCTCGACCTTCTCGAGCTCCCGGTGCCAGAGCCGCGAGTGCCCCATGGCGCCGAACGGCGTGCGCAGCACCTCCTGGGAGAGGTCGAGCCCCGCGCAGAAGTGGTCGCCCTCGCCCTGCAGGACCGCCGCCCGCACGCCCTCCGGCGGGTCGGCGAAGAACGAGCCGATGCCGGTGATCGTCTCGGCGTCGACGGCGTTGCGCTTCTCGGCGCGCGCCAGCGTCAGCGTCGCGACCGGTCCGTCGACCTCGACGCGCAGCGTCTCCGGACTCACGCGTCTAGGCGGGTGCGCCGCCGAGCGTGATGATGCGCGCGTCGATCGCCCGCGCGAGCGCCTTGGGATCCACCGCGAAGAGCGTGTTGCCGTCGCCGCCGGCGGCGTAGACCAGCTCCTGGTCGCAGAGCATCTCGTCGAAGACGACCGGCAGGTCGTGCCCGAACGGCGGCACGCCGCCGACCGAGAAGCCGGTGGCCGCGCGCACCTCGTCGGGAGACGCCTGGCGGACCTCGGCGCAGTCGAAGGCGTCGGCGATCAGGTCCATGTCGGCACGATGCGCTCCCGAGACCACGGCCAGGACCGGATCCCCGTCGGAGACGAAGACGAGCGACTTGGCGATCTGGGCAGGATCGGCCCCGACGGCCTCAGCCGCCTCCGCGACGGTGCGCGTGGGCCGCTCGAGCGTCCTGATCTCGATGTCGAGCTCCAGCTCGCGTGCGGCTCTGATCACCTTTTGGACCATCGGTTCCACCCTACGCCGGTTGGGGCCCCGGCGCCAGCCATCCAGGCGCCAACCCGGTTATGGCGGTCACGGCGCGAAGTTATGGGTCCAGGAGACCCATAAGACCGCACTGTGGCCGAGCTCGCCTCTCTAGGTGGCTGCCGTCCGGGCGGCTCTGGGGCGCGGCCGCCCGTTGACGGAGACCGGCCGCGCCGGCTCGCTGAGCCGCACGCCCGCCGCCCCCGCCAGCTCCGCCAGCGACTCCTGGAAGTCGCTCGCGAGCTGCTCCAGGTCGGCCATCACGTCGTAGTCGCCCACGAGCCCGAAGTTGATGCGGCCGTTGTAGCTCATGATCGCCACGCCCAGCGCCTGGTTGGGAGCGAGCGGGACCATCGGGGAGATCTCGATCATCTTGCGGCCGAGCATGTAGAGCGGGATCTGCGGGCCGGGCACGTTCGTCACCACGAGGTTGAAGAAGCGCTGGCGCACCACGAGGCGCGAGGCCTGGCCCATGATCGTGGGAGGCGCGAAGCCGGTGAGCTCCGTGAGCATCTGGGCGCCCATCGCCTGGCCGCTGTCCTTCACCCGCTCCATCGCCCGCGAGATCACCTGCAGGCGGAGCACCGGGTCGTCGTGGCCCACCGGCAGCGGGGCCATCATCGCCGCCACCTGGTTGCCGAGCGCGCCGCGCGCCTCGTCGCTGCGCACGCTCACCGGCACCATCGCGCGCAGCTCGAGCCCGGTCACGTCCACGCCGCGGCGGCGCAGGTCGCGCCCGAGCGCGCCGGCGACGGTGGCGAGCATCACGTCGTTCACCGTCCCGCCGAGCGAGTTCTTGATCGCCTTCACGTCGGCGAGCGAGCAGCGCACCCACGTGAAGCGGCGGTGCGGGCCGATCGAGGTGTTGTACGGCGACTGCGGAGCCGGGCTCCCGCCGGCCCACGCCATCGCGCCCACGCCCACGAGCGCGCCCACGGCGGCGCTCGCGATCCGGCGCGGGGCACGGAGCGTCGCTCGCACGCCGCGCACGATCTCGGCCGGAACGGTGGCCCGCTCGAACAGCGCCTCGGCCAGGAGCTGGGTGCGCGACGGCAGCGGCCGCGGCAGCCAGCGGCGATTGGGCTCCGGCACGGGCGCGGGGTCCGGCGAGACGTCGAACAGGACGCTGGCGATGTCCACGCCCGAGACGCCGTCGATCAGCGCGTGGTGGGTCTTCGAGAGGACGGCGAAGCGGTCGCCGGCGAGACCCTCCACGATCCACATCTCCCAGAGCGGCTTGTCGCGGTCGAGCTGCTGCGAGAAGACGCGCCCGGCGAGGTTGCGCAGCTGCTCCTCGGAGCCGGGGGCCGGCAGGGCGGTGATGCGGACGTGGTAGTCGGGGTTGAAGTGCGGATCGTCGACCCAGCGCGGGCGGCCCTGGCCGAGCGGCACGAAGGCGAGCCTCTGGCGATAGCGCGGGACCAGGTGCATCTTGCGCTCGAGCGCCTCGACCAGCTCGTCGCGGGTGGGCGGCGAGCCCTCGAACAGCATCACGCCCGCCACGTGCATGTGCGCGCTGTCGTTCTCTATGTGGAGGAATGACGCGTCAAGTCCAGTGAGCCTGTCCTCGGCCATCCGCTCCTCCTCTCCTCGGGAACCGTGCGTGCCTACATTACGCGCCCCGTGTACGCCGACGAAGTACTGAAGCCCTGGCTCGAGGCGGCTATGGCCCTCGTTCCCGGGGCCGAGCTGTTCGATGCGCACACGCACACCGGCAGCAACGACCCCGACGGCTTCAAGGCGAGCGCCGAGGAGCTGATCGCCGGGCTGGACGCCGCTCGGGCGCGCGCGGTCGTGTTCACGACGCAGGAGCCGGACGGCTACCCGCCCGCGAACGACCGGATCCTCGCCGAGGCGGAGGCCTCCGGCGGGCAGCTCGTCCCGTTCTGCCGGGTCGACCCCGCGGACGAGCCGCTCGCGGAGGCCGAGCGCGCCCTCGGGCTCGGCGCGAAGGGGATCAAGCTCCACCCGCGCGCCGAGAGCTTCCGGCTCGACGACGGGCGGCTCGAGCCGCTCTTCGCCCTCGCCGACGAGCGCCGGCTGCCGATCCTCACGCACGCGGGGCGCGGGATCCCCGCCCTCGGCCGGGACGCCCTCGCGATCTGCGAGCGCCACCCGGGGATGCGGCTGATCCTGGCCCACGACGGCGTGTCCGACCTCGGCTGGCTCTGGCAGCACGCCGCCGACCACCCGAACCTCTTCTTCGACACCTCCTGGTGGTCCACCACCGACCACCTCACGCTGTTCGGCCTCGTGCCCCCGGGGCAGATCCTGTTCGCGAGCGACATGCCGTACGGCACCACGACCGTGGGGGCGATCATGGCGATCCGCTGCGCCTTCGAGGTGGGGCTCGAGGCCGAGCAGGTGCGTCACGTGCTCGGCGAGCAGCTCGACCGCCTGATCGCGGGTGACGAGCCGGTCGACCTGGGGCCGGCGCCCGGGACCCAGGAGCTGCGCCTCGACGTCGTGACCCAGCGGATCCACGACTACCTGGTGGCGGCGCTCGCGCGCATGCTGATCGGCGATCCGGCGCCGGACTACGTCGGGCTGGCGCGGCTGGCGTGCGAGGTGGGGGACGCCTCGGCGCACACCGAGGTCGGCCGCTCCGTGCGGGAGCTGATCGACGCGATCGAACCGCACCTGGAGTCGGTCGGCTACCGGCCGCCCGAGCCGGGCGACACCGCACCTCGGGCGTTCCACCCCGCGATCAACATCGTGGTGATCGCCGCCAACGTGGCGATGACCCCGCACGTCCCGGTCCCCTAGAACGGCGCGGGCGCGCGCTTGCAGCGTGACCGTCCTCACGGAGGCGGGGGCTCTGCGTCGTACCGTATACGAACAGTTGTTCGATCGGCCCCTAGCCGAACCGTCGCCCACACCGAGTGGCGGCGGGCGGGGGACCCACCTGCCGCGGTGCCGCGAGGCGCCGCGCATGGGGCGAGTCGGCCGGTGATCCGGCCGTAGCGGCGCGTCACGCGCGTCGCGAGCCCGCCAGCTAACCCCGCAGGCGCCGGCCGGAAAGAGAGGAGTACCCCAATGCACAAGCAATCCCGCGTGCGCGGGCGCACGCTCGCGCGCGCCTTCGCCGCAACCTCGCTGGCCGGGCTCGCCGCCGCGGCGGCCGCCCCGTCGGCCGCGTCGGCTCCAGCCGGCACCGACACCATCGGCGTGAACGCCCGCCACCACGTGCTGGCCGGTCAGCAGGTCCGCATCGCCGGGCGTCTCGGCTCGGGCCAGGACGGGCGCGACGTGCTCGTCCGCGTCCGCCACGGCGGCGCCTGGAAGGTGGTCGACCGCGCCAAGACGGCGGGCGGCGGGCGCTACAGCGCCAGCTGGACCCCGCGCGGCACGGGCCGCTACGGCGTCCGCGTGAGCACGGCCGACGGCTCGGCCAAGCGCAGTCTCGAGGACGGGATCACCGTCTACCGGCGCAGCGCCGCCTCGTGGTACGGCCCCGGCTTCTACGGGAACCGCACCGCCTGCGGCCGCACGCTCGCCCGCGGCACGCTCGGGGTGGCCCACAAGTCGCTGCCGTGCGGGACCAAGGTGGCCCTGCGCTACAGGGGCCGCACCGTGATTGCCCCCGTGATCGACCGCGGCCCCTACGCCGCGGGGCGCGAGTACGACCTCACCGCCGCGACGAAGGAGCGCCTGCGCTTCGGCTCGACCGGCACGGTCTGGTCTAGCCCGCAGTCGTAGCCGGACGATCGTCGCGCCAGGCCCGGTCCGCCCCCCACGCGAGCGCGAGGGACACGGCGGCCGGGCCGAACGCGACCCAGTGGTCCACCGGGATCCGCTCGTGGAGGAGCACGAAGGCGGGCAGCGGCGCCACCAGCACGAGGAGCCAGCGGCCGCCGCCCCGACGCAGCGCGTAGGCGGCCAGCGCGAGCAGGAGGAGGACCTCCGTGATGGTCTCGGGCACGTCGTTCGAGGCCCATGCGACGGCGGTGGCGATGCCGTACGCCGCCACCAGGGCGGCGGCGCTCAGAGCGTCATCTCCAGCTGACCCGCCGGCGCCGGCTGCGGCGCGCGCGGCTTCCGTTCGCCCTCGTCGAGCCCGGCCACGCGCACGCCGATCAGCCGCACCGGGCGCGGCGGGTCGAACTCGCGCAGGAGGGCGCGCGCCGTCTCGCTCACGATCGCGAAGTCGTTCGTCGGCTCATCCCGCGTGCGTGCGCGCGTGTGGGTCGAGAAGTCGTCGAGCCGGACCTTGATGCCGATCGTGCGGCCGCTCGCGCCCTGCTTGACGAGCGTCTCGCACAGCTCGGCCGCGAGCCGCACCAGGATCGGCTCGAGCGTGTCCACGCCGGTCAGGTCGCGGTCGAAGGTGGTCTCGCGCGACTCGGACTTGGACTTGCGGTAGGTGGTCACGGCGCGGTCGTCGTGGAAGCGGGCGAGCGCGCCGAGGTGGGGGCCGAGCCGGTCGCCGAACCACTCGGCGAGCACGTTCGACGGTACAGCCGCGAGCTGCCCGAGGGTCGCGATCCCGCGCTCGGTGAGCCGCTGCTGGGTCTTCGGGCCGATGCCGGGGATCAGGCCGGGGGAGGCGCCGGCGAAGCGCTCGCACGCCTCCTCGCGGGTGAGAACGACGAAGCCGTCGGGCTTCTCCGCGTCCGAGGCGACCTTCGCGACCAGCTTGCTGGGACCCATGCCGATCGAGCAGGTGAGGCCGGTGCGCTCCTGCACGGCCGTCTTCAGACGCCGCGCCGCGGCCTTCGGGCGCCCGAGCTCGGTCAGGTCGAGGTAGGCCTCGTCCAGGCCGACGACCTCCACCCGCTCGACGTGCTCGTGCAGCACCGCCATGACCTCGCCCGAGCGCTTGCGGTAGAGCTCGAAGTCGGGCGCCACGAAGATCGCCTGCGGGCACAGCCGCCGCGCGCGCTCGGCCGGCGTGGCCGAGAACACGCCGAACTTGCGCGCCTCGTAGCTGGCCGTGGTCACGACGGCCCGCGGCCCGGTGCCGGCCACCACGACCGGCTTGCCGCGCAGCTCGGGCCGGCGCTGGAGCTCGACGCTGACGTAGAAGGCGTCCATGTCCACGTGCGCGATGACCCGGTCGGCCATCCTCCCAACGTACGACGCGGCGCGGACGCGGGCGCTACGTCGGCTGGTTGATCGGCCGCACGAGGATCTCGTTCAGGTCCACGTGCGGCGGCTGCTGGAGGGCGAACAGCACGATGCGGGCGATGTCGTCGTCGTGCAGCGCGCGGTCCGGGCCGGGGCGGTTGTCGAAGAACGGCGTGTCGACCATGCCGGGCTCGATCACGGTCACCTTGATCGGCGTGTCCGCCACCTCCTGGCGCAGCGCCTCGCCCATCGCGGTGGCGGCGAACTTGGTGGCGGAGTAGAGCGACCCCGGCAGGGCGCGGCGGCCCGCGACCGAGCTCGTGATGAGCATGTGGCCGGCGCCCCGCTCGCGGAAGTGGGGGAGGACCGCGCGGATCGTGTAGGCGGCGCCGAGCACGTTCGTCTCGACCATCGAGCGCCACTGCTCGGGCGACTCCTCGAGGAACCCGCGCGTGGCGCCGAAGCCGGCGTTGGCGAACGCGGCGTCGATCTGGCCGAAGGCGCCGAGCGCGGCGGCCACCTGGGCCTCCTGGTCCTCCCAGATCGACACGTCGCAGCGCACCGCGATGGCGTGCTCGTCCCCGCCCAGCTCCTCGGCGAGCGCGCGCAGCTTGTCCTCGGAGCGCGCGGAGAGCACCACCCGGTAGCCCGCCTCGACGGCCTGGCGGGCGGTCGCGGCGCCGATGCCGGAGCTGGCGCCTGTGATCAGGAGAACGGGACCGGGCACGCCGTCAGTTCTATCAGGGCACAATGGCGGCCATGCGTATCGCGCCGATCGTCCTGGCCCTGGTGCTCGCCCTCGCGGCGGCCGGGCCCGCCTCCGCCGAGATCGCCATCCACGCCCACCGCGGCGGGCCGATCGTCGCGGGCGCCCCGTTCAGCCCGGAGGACGCGCAGCCGGCGTTCGACTTCGCCGACTCGAACGGCGCCGACGTGGTCGAGCTCGACGCGAAGCTCACATCCGACGGCGTGCCGGTGATCATCCACGACGCCACGCTCGACCGCACCACCAGCTGCGCCGGCGAGGTGGCGGCGCGCAGCCTGGCCGAGCTCGCCGGGTGCCCCGTCGACACGATCGGCACCGACGAGGCCATCAAGCAGGTCCCGGGCGCGACCGTGCCGATCCCGCGGCTCGCGGCGGTGCTCGGGTGGGCGAAGGCGAACGGCGTCAAGCTCAACCTCGAGATCAAGAACCAGCCCACCGACCCCGACTTCGATCCCGGCTCGACGTTCGCGAGCAGGGTCCTCGACACCGTGACCGCGTCCGGCATCCCGCGCGACCACGTGCTGATCCAGAGCTTCTGGCCGCCGAACCTCGACGTGGCCGAGGCGGCCGGCTACCGCACGTCGTTCCTGTCGCTGGCGGACTCGTCGAACGGGACGATCGAGTACGCGCAGACGCGCGGCTACGAGGTGGTCTCGCCGGCGTGGCCGATCCCGAACGCGGCCGACTACGTGCGCCGCGCGCACGCCGCCGGCAGGGAGGTCGTGCCCTACACGTTCAACACGGTCGACGAGGTGAGGTCGGCCATCGAGGCGGGGGTCGACGCCGTGATCGCGAACGACCTCATATTCGCCCAGCGAGCGATCTACGGCACCGACTGCCCGGCGGCGCGGCTGCGCGAGGCGAAGCTCCGGTCATCGCTCGCGAAGGCGCGCGTCAAGCGCAATCGCGCGCGGGGAGCGGCGCGCACCAGCGCGCAGGCCGCGGTGATGCGGGCCAACCGCAAGCGGCAGGCGGCCAAGCGGCTGCGCCGCAAGGTCTGCACGCCGGGCACCGACCGGTAGATTCCCCGCCGCATGGCAGAGCTTCGCGCCGAGCCCCGCTTCCCCGCGGTGTCGCAGGCCAAGGGGCACTACGAGAGTTTCTACATCCGCGCCTGCCACCCGCGCGACCCGCTCGGCGTGTGGATCCGCTACACGGTGCACAAGCGGCCGGGGGCCGGGCCGAAGGGGTCGCTGTGGTTCGTGCTGTTCGACGGCGCCGCGGGCGGGCCGGTCGCCTCGAAGGTCACCACGGGCGACGTGGACGCGCCGAGCGGCCACTACATCCGGATCGGCGAGAGTACGTTCCGCCCCGGCCTGGCGGAGGGGTCGGCTCCGACCGATCGGGCCGACCCGCGCTGGCGGATCGAGGTGGAGAGCGGCGAGCGGCCGTGGCCGTACCTGCCGGCCGGCTGGATGTACCGCGCGCCGGTGCCGCGGACGAAGGCCGAGAGCCCGTACCCCGCCGCGACCTTCCGGGGCGAGGTCGAGGTCGCCGGGCGCCGGATCGAGCTGGACGGCTGGCGCGGCATGGTCGGCCACAACTGGGGCGCCGAGCACGCCGAGCGCTGGATCTGGACGCAGGGGCTGCTGTTCGATGGCGCGGAGGATGCCTGGTTCGACGCGACGCTCGGCCGCATCAAGCTCGGCCCCCTCACCACGCCGTGGGTGGCGAACGCCGTGATCGCGCTGGACGGCACGCTCCACCGCCTGGGCGGCCCCGGGCGCAAGACGGAGGTGAGCGAGCGCCCCGACGGCGCCGAGTTCACGATCGGCGGCAAGGGCATCAAGGTGCGCGGGCGCGTGGGGGCGGAGCGCAAGGACTTCGTGGGCTGGGTCTACGCGGACCCCGAGGGCCCCGAGCACAACACGGTCAACTGCTCGATCGCCGAGATGACGCTGACCGTGGAGCGCGACGGCGCCGAGCCGCTCGAGCTGCACACCGCGCACGGAGCGGCGTACGAGCTGGGGATGCGCGAGACCGACCACGGCATCCCGGTGCAGCCGTTCCCGGACGGGTGAAGGATTTCACGGTCTATAGACCGAGTAACCCTTCACAGGGTCCGGTCAGCGCCGCGCTTTCGCCACGAAGCGCGCCGCGCGGCGGTCGCCGATCCGGCGCGAGGCCGACGCCAGGAACGCCACGCGGCCGCTCGCCAGCCCCGCGATCAGCACGTCCTTGCGCCGGGTCACAGCCAGCACGCGGCGGCTTATCTCCCGCTCGCCCCGCATCCGCGCGCGTGCCTTGCGCGCCTTCGACCCGGTACGGAAGCCGGGGGCGTCGAACGGCGGCGCGTCGGTGAGCACGAGCACCGCGCGCCCGGCCGGGCCGCTGCGGTCGAACGCCGCCACGAGCCGCCCGCCGCCGGTCATGCACCAGGCCATGTAGCGCGCGCTCTCGGTGGTCGGCTGGCCGAGCTTGGCCCGCGCCGAGCCGCGCTTCGTCCCGAGCCGGACGCCGCCGGCGCCCCGGTCCACGCGTCCGCCGGCCATCCGGCAGCGGTCGCTCCCCGAGCTGCCCCCGGGGCCGCCGGGCCTGTCTTCGCGATACGGACTGCGCTCCGCGGCACGAGCGACGCACGACGGATCGGCCTCGACCGCCTCGCTGCGCTGCACGCCGCCGCGCCCCGGCCCGAAGAACGGCGCGTACTCCGCGGGGAAGCCCGGTAGCGCCGAGGGATCCTCGCTGCGCCCGTTGAACGAGAAGTTCTCCACGTACACGCCGCCGGTGCCGCGGGCCTTGTCGAAGAAGTAGCTCCCGTCCCACGCGTAGGTCCGCGTGGCGGCGTCGCCCTGCTGGATCGACCCGACCCAGTGGTCGTGCTGGAAGTAGAAGCACTTCGGCGACGCGGCCGCCACCCGCGCGGGCTCGAGCGACAGGAACTGCACGACGCCGAGCTCGCTCACGTTCTGGTGGCGCTTGTCGTACTCGACGCAGAACGGGTCGGCCTCCGGCTGCGGGAAGTCGACCCCGCCGCCTAGCTGCTGGAGCGTGCAGCTGAACGGGTTCGTGCCGTCGTAGCCGGAGACGCCGGACTGCGCGGCGGCGGGTGCCGCTGCCGCCGCCAGTGCCCCCGTTGCCAACGCGATCGCGGCGAGAGCGCGCATGTGCCGAGAATACGGGTTAGTTTGGTGCCATGCGTGAGCCGAGGGGGCCTCTGGCGCGCGAGCTTTCGAGGCGGGATTTCCTGGGCCGGGTGGGGACCCTCGGCGCCGGGGCGCTGGCGCTGAGCGCGCTGCCGATCGCCGAGCGCATGATCGCGGCGGACCCCGCCGTGGCCGCCGTCGGGCTCGACGACGCCACCCTCCAGGCCTTCGCCGACACGATGATCCCGGGCCGTAAGGCCGAGCGCACCGACCTCGGCGACGAGATCCACCCGCTGGCCATAGCCGGAGCCGACCCCGAGCCGGGTGCGGTGGAGGCCGACGCGCTGCGGCTCTACAAGAACCCGCTGGTGGGCTTCGCGCCGGCGCTCGTGGGGCCGTTCCTGGCCGACCTGTCCGTGCGGTCGCTCCAGCAGGGCGGCGCGTTCCTCACGCTCGGCTTCGACCAGCGCGTGGCGGTCTGCCTGCAGGCGCTCGACCACTCCAACGGCGATCGCGTGCTCTACGAGGCGGCGGCCGCGGTCCCGTTCACGGCGTTCTGCGCGGCGGCGGAGCACCCGATCGGCACCGACGAGGTCGCCTCCGGCTACCGCGTGATGGGCTACCCCGGCGCGGCCCCGAACGGCTACCGCTCGTTCAGCTACCGGCGCCGCCTCGCGCGCGAGCGCACCAAGCGGGGAAGCCTTGGCTGAGCGCGTGGACGTCTGCATCGTCGGCTCGGGCTTCGGCGGCTCGATCTCCGCCTGGCGCCTGGCGGAGCTGTACTCGGCCGCCGGCACGGACCCGCGGGGCGTGCTCGTGCTCGAGCGCGGCCGCCGCTACAAGCACACCGACTTCAAGCAGTCGATGCACATCGACCACCTCGCGAGCGTGTACCGGCTGATCCAGCCGACCGGCGGCCCCGGCACCCTGCTGGCGTCAGGGCCGCAGGGCTGCCAGATGGTCACCGCGAACGCGGTCGGCGGCGGGTCGAACCTCTACCTGGCCGCCTCCCTGCGCGCGCCCACCGAGATCTTCGAGCTCCGCGACCGCCACCCCGACGACGGCCCCGAGCGCCGGATCTGGCCGCGCCCGATCTCGCGCAGGACGCTGAACGGCTACTACGCGCGGGTGGAGCGCGCGCTGCGCGTGAACCAGCCGCCGTGGACGCGGGTGTCGAAGTCCGGCGGCCTCTGGGCGGCCACGCTCCACAACGCCGGCCACACCTGCGACCGCGTGCCGCTGGCGATCGACCCCGGCCGCTGCGTGGAGGCGAAGTGGTGCCACACGGGATGCGTCTTCGGGGCCAAGAACACCGTCACCACCAACTACCTGGCCGCGGCCGAGCGCGCGGGCGTGCAGGTGCGCCCGCAGCGGCAGGTCGAGCGGGTCCGGCGCTCGACCGCCGACGGCTACCGCTACGTCGTGACCGCGCGCGACCCCGGCGGGGACGCGACCGAGGAGATCGAGTGCAGGGTCCTGATCATGTCCGCCGGCGCGATGGGCACCACGCCGATCCTCATGCGCTCGCGGCCCGACCTGCCATCGCTCTCCGGCCAGCTCGGCCGCCACCTCGGCTCGAACGGCGACCACGTGGCGGCCATCGAGTACGACCCGAAGCGCGTGCGCGACGTGCTCGGCCTGCCCGGCTACGGCGCCTTCCACAAGGGCAAGCCGATCACCACGATGACCTACGACTTCTACGCCGGCCGCCGCGACCACCGCCACGACGGCAGCCGCTTCACACTCCAGGAGATCTTCCTCTCGAGCCTCACGAACTTCCTCTACGACGACGGGCGCGAGCCGGAGGGCGACCCGTCCTGGTGGGGGCTGCAGAAGAAGCGCGCGATCGCCAACTGGAGCAACCGAATCGAGCTGCTCGCGATGGTCGAGGACACCCACGACGGGGAGTTCCTCGCGCCGCCGCCGGAGGGGAGCGCGATCCGCCCGAACGCCGGCCCCGTGGAGATTGGCCTCTTCTCGTATCGCCTCTCGGAGCAGTCGATCCGCGTGCGTGAGCTGGCCGACCGCGCGATCAGGCAGATCGCCGCCCGCGACGGCCTGGGGCGCTTCATGAAGCTCACCGAGACCCGCGGCGTGTACTGCGCGCACCCGCTCGGGGGCTGCCGGATGGCGGAGTCGAAGGACCTGGGCGTGGTCGACGACCGCTGCGAGGTGTTCGACAACGAGGGCCTGTTCTGCATCGACTCCTCAGCCATCCCGAGCTCGCTGGCGGTGAACCCGTCGCTCACCATCGCGGCGGTCGCGGAGCGGGCGGCGGCCCATCTCACCGCGCGCGGTCACGAGCTGGGCCTGCCGCGCCGGCCGCCCGGCTTCAAGCACCGCACGCCCGCTCAGATCGTTGGTGAACGGGTCGTCCCGCAAAAAACCTGAGGAACCCCCTAAAGGGGCCGCATGGCCGGGCCGATACCGGGTTCGATGGCCAAGCGACTCCTCATTCTCGTCTCACTCCTCTCGTGCGCGTCCCTCGGCACCGCCGTCGACGCCTCCGCCGCCAAGAAGCGCGCGGTCAAGAAGCCCGTGACCCCGACCGTCCGGTCGATCGTCCCGATGAAGGCTCAGGTGGGAGAGAAGCTCACCATCAACGGCAGCAACTTCGCCTCGGGCAACGGCAAGACCAAGGTCTACTTCCTGCGTGAGGGCGGCGGCGTGGCGTGGGTCCCCTCGGACAGCGGCTCGAAGACGCGCCTGGTCGTGACCGTGCCGGAGAAGCTCATCCCGCTGATGCGCGGCACGGCCGAGGCCCGCAAGGCCACCCGCTTCCAGATCCGCCTGCTCACCAAGCGCTTCGGCACGGCGACCAAGCTCGCCAAGAGCCCGCTGCTCACGGCCCCGAACGCGACTCCCGGCGGCGGCGAGACCCCCGCTCCGGGTGGCCCTGCCACCCCGCCGGACGGCGACTGCGACGGCGACGGCACGAAGAACAGCGTCGACCTCGACGACGACAACGACGCGCTGACCGACGACCTCGAGACCTACCCGGCCCACACCGACCCGTGCAAGGCCGACACCGACGGCGACACGATCGCCGACGGCTTCGAGTACCACTCGGCCCGCGACCTGAACGTCTCGGCGCTGCCCTACCCGTCCAAGAAGCCCTGGCCGAACCCGCTCGACTCGAAGGACGCGGAGATCGACCACGACGGCGACGGCCTCGACCTGATCGACGAGTTCCTGCTCTGGAAGTACTACGGCAACCTCTCGGTGCCGCTGAACTACAGCGCCGGCCTCCAGCGGAGCGTCGACGAGAACGCGCCGACGGACGTCCACTCCGCCTACCGCGACGTGGACGGCAACGGCAAGCTCTCCGACGACGAGCGCGACGGCGACGGCGACGGCCTCAACAACTGGGACGAGGCTCACGGCCGCATGCTCCAGAAGTGGTGGGACACGATGTACAACGGGCAGAACGGCGGCTACCCCAAGGAGACGCCCTACCCGAACACCTTCCCCGGCGTCAGCATCTTCGACCCGGACAGCGACGGCGACGGCGTGATCGACGGCGACGACGACCAGGACCACGACGGCCTGAGCAACCGCTTCGAGATCGAGCGCCCCGCCAACTGGTTCGACACCTACATCTGGTACGGCAGCTTCCCGTTCCCGGGTGCCGGCAGCCCCGGCTTCGACGATGGCGCCAACCCCTGGTCCCGCGTGCAGCCGTACAACCCCTGCAAGCCGGTCCGCTCGCACACCTGCCACCTCTACGTCCCGCCGGGCTACTACGAGGACGGCGAGATCTGGGGCGGCGTGAAGCGCGAGAACGCCGGTCCGGCTCCGGTCTCCCCGTGGACCTACCTGCCGAACGGCGGCGACGAGCTGCCGCAGTACCCCGGCTAGCGCAGTACCCCGGCCGGCGGTCAGCAGGTAAGTTCCGCCCATCGCAAGGGCGGGCGGACAGCAGGACCGGGTGGGCAGAGGACAGGACCTCGTCGGGGTGGGCCTCGCGGCCTTCGCCCTGATCAACATCCTCACCGGCCTGTTCGCGGCGATCGACCCGGAGTCGTTCTACGACGCGATCGGGCCGTTCCCGCCGTACAACGAGCACTACGTGCGCGACGCGGCGGCGGCGATGATCGGGTCGCTCGGCGTGGCGCAGGCGATCGCCGTGGCCCGGCGCTCGTGGCGGGTCGGGGTGCTCGGCTACTCGGTGCTGCACTTCGCCTTCCACACGATCAACCACCTGGTCGACATAGGCGACGCCGACCCGGAGTCGACCGGCGTGGGCAACTTCGTCTCGCTCGCGATCGGGGCGCTGCTCCTGGGGTGGCTGTTCGCCCGGGCCGTGCGGGAGGATCGCGCGGCTTGAGGGTCTTCGTGGCGGGGGCGACCGGCGCGATCGGCCGCCCGCTCGTCCGGCAGCTCTTGGAGGCCGGGCACGAGGTGACCGGGACGACCCGGTCCGAGGAGCGCGCCCAGGAGCTGCGCTCACGCGGAGCGGAGGCCGTGGTGCTCGATGCGCTCGACGGAGAGGCCACCCGGAGGGCCGTCGCGGCCGCGCGCCCGGACGTGGTGGTGAACCAGCTCACCGACCTGCCGAAGAGGTTCAACCCGCGCGGCGCGGTGGGGCGCACCGGCGAGCTGCGTGAGACGGCCGGGCGCAACCTGGTCGAGGCGGCGGGCGACGCGCGGCTCATCGCCCAGAGCATCTCCTTCGTGTACGTGCCGAAGGGCGATCGGGTGAAGGACGAGTCGGCGCCCGTGTTCGACCCCGATGCCCTCGGAGGCGTGTTCGGCAAGCAGCTTCGCGGCACGCTCGAGATGGAGCGCCAGGTGGCCGGCGCCGGAGGGCTCGTGCTGCGCTACGGCTTCTTCTACGGGCCGGGCACCTGGTACGCGCAGGGCACCTCGCTGGCGAAGCAGTTCCGCATGCGGCTCTTCCCGGTGGTGGGCGACGGCGGCGGGGTCTTCTCGTTCGTGCACGTGGAGGACGCGGCGTCGGCCACCGTGGCGGCGGTCGAGCGCGGGCCGGCCGGGATCTACAACGTGGTCGACGACGAGCCGGCGCCCGCGCGCGAGTGGATGCCCGTGTTCGCGGAGGCGGTCGGCGGCAAGCCGCCGCTGCGCGTGCCCGTCTGGCTCGCGCGGCCCGTGGCGGGCAAGAACAACACGATGATGGTCACGACCATGCGCGGCGCATCCAACGAGAAGGCGAAGCGCGAGCTGGGCTGGCAGCCGCGCTACGCGAGCTGGCGGCAGGGCTTCAGGGAGGGATTGGCATAGCGGGCGCGCTGCTGGCCGTGGACACGCCCTCGCTGCTGTTCCGGGCGTTCTACGCGCTGCCGAAGACCATCACCGACGGCGACGGGCGCCCCGTGAACGCGCTGCTCGGCACCGCGAACATGATCCTGCTCGAGATGGAGCGCCACCATCCGCGCGCCGTGGTGCTGTGCTTCGGGCCGGACGCCGCCCGCTACCGGGTCGAGGCGTTTCCCGCCTACCACGCCGACCGGCCGCCGGTGCCCGACGAGCTCGCGGGGCAGTTCGCCGACTGCGCGCGGTTCTTCGGGGCGTTCGGCTGGACCATCGCGGTGAGCGACGAGCTCGAGGCCGACGACCTGCTCGGCTCCTACGCGCGGGCCGAGGCCGACGCCGGCGGCGAGGCGCTCGTGATGACGGGCGACCGCGACATGTACCAGCTCGCGGCCGACCGGATCACCGTGCTCTACGTGCGCACCGGCGGCAAGCAGGGGGCGGAGATCGTGGATCCCGGCGAGGTGCGCAAGCGCTACGGGATCGCGCCGGAGCTCGTGCCGGACTTCATCGCCCTGCGCGGCGACCCGTCCGACGGGATACCCGGCGCGAAGGGGATAGGCGAGAAGACCGCCGCGGACCTGCTCAAGCGCCACGGCTCGCTGGAGGCCGCCCTGGCGGCCGCGCCGCGCGAGCGTCCTGCGCGGGTGAGCGGGGCGCTCCTGGACGGCCGCGAGCAGCTGCCCGTCTTCAAGGAGCTGGCGACGCTGCAGCACGTGGACGTGGAGCTGCCGCCGGACAACGCGCTCGACCGCGAGGCCGCGGCGGCCGCGGCGCGCGAGCGCGGGATGGAGCGGCTGGCGAAGCGGCTGGAGCGGTTCGGGGGGTAGGGCCGAGCCGGCCGCCCCCTCCACTGATGCGCGGGTGCTGTCGATAACCACTCCCATGAGCACGACTGTCGGTCCCACGCGGCCGGACCGGATGACGCTGTGGTTCGTCGAGGGTGAACGCGTCGGCGTGGACGTGCGCTGGGGCGGGCCCAGCGGCGTCCGGCGCGCGACGGTCGCGCGCGACCAGCTCCGTGCAGCGGGGCACGCCGCAGCGCTCTCCCAGGACGAGTCCGGATGGATCGTCCGGGTCGGGCCGATCGATCGCGGCGCCGTGGCTCAGCTCGTCGACGGGTTCCTGTACTAGCCGGCCGGCGCCGCTAGCGCTTGACCGGCATCCCGCGGTGCACCGTCCACGGGACTCGCTCCGAGCGGCACACGTCCTCCACGCGGCCGTTCCGCATCCACGTCTCCGTGGTCTGGCCGCTGCCGCTCGCGCTCAGGCCGTCCTCCGAGAGCTGGCCGCTCAGGCGGACGTCGAAGCGGATCTTCTCGCCGCCGCCCACGTCCTGGTCCTTGCGCCCGCCGGCGCTGAAGCGGCGGCCGTCGCTGGTGAAGCGGTCGCCGTACTGCTCCTTGAACGTGACCGTCGAGACGTAGGGGTCGTGCTCGTTCTCGCACGTCATGCGCCAGCGCATGTAGGCCTGGTGCACCTTGCCGTCGGTCACCGACAGCGCCGACAGCAGGCCCTCGGGCGTCTGGCCGTGGTAGAGCGCCGAGGTGTGCTTGCCGGCCTCCGGCTCCCTGGCCGCGCGCACGGCGAACACGCCCGCGGCGAGCAGGACGACCAGCCCGTAGATCACGAGGCGCATTGCGAGGACGGGGTTCATCCAATTACGCATCGGCGGCCGCGGCGCCCGACTTGACGCGCGTAAGCTGCCCGCCCCGATGGAGGCGATCGACGGCGAGCGGGCACGGGCGTTCGTGCTCGCCAAGCAGGGGCTCGGCGCGGTGCCGGGGCCGTCGACGGTGCTCGAGGTCGTGGAGGCGACCGGCGGCGTCTACGGCACGGCTCCGACCTGCTATCTCGCCTGCGCCGCGCGGCTCGACGGCTTCCGCGTGGCGGACCTCGACCACGAGCTCTACACGCGCCGCAGCCTCGTCCGCCTGCGCTGCATGCGCGGCAGCGCGTACATCGAGCCCGCGGACGACCTGCCCGCCATCTTCGCCGCCACCCGCGACGAGCGTGACCTTGCCCGGGTGGTCAAGGCGGCCGGGATCGGCGAGGCCGAGTACGGCCGGCTCGCGGCCGCGATCGAGGCCGCGCTGCGCGGCCGTGAGCCCGCGACCGTCGCCGAGATCCGCGAGCTGATCGGCGACCCGACCAAGGCGCTCAGCCACGTCGTCGGCCTGATGGGCCGCCAGGGCCGCCTCGCGCGCGCCACCGTGCGCGGGGGATGGAAGAGCGACGTCTACGCCTACGCGCTCTGGGAGGAGTGGGTCGGCGAGCCGCTGTCGGAGGCGGAGCCGGTCGATGCCCGCGCGCAGCTCGCCCGCCGCTACCTGGCCGCCTACGGCCCGGCGAGCGCCGAGGACCTGCGCTGGTGGGCCGGCTGGAGGGCGGGGGAGACGAGGGCGGCGCTGGCGGCGCTCGACGACGAGGTCGCGACCGTCGACGTGGACGGCTCCCCGGCGCTCGTGCTCGCGAGCGAGACCGAGGCGCTGGCCGCCACCGAGCCCGACGCGGGCCGCGGCACGCGCCTGCTGCCCGTCTGGGACTCGTACTACATGGGCTACCGCGACCGCTCGCGGCAGGTGAGGGCGCAGGACTACGCCAGCGTCTACGACAAGGCCGGCAACGGGACCTCGGTTGGTGGCGGTGGACGGCGTGGCCGCGGGCGTCTGGGAGCTGGCCGAGGCGGGCGACGGCGAGGTGGCGGTGCGCGTGGCGCCCTTCTCGGGCGCGGGTCCGGCGTGGTGGAGCGGGGTGGAGGAGGCGGCCGCGCGCATCGCGACGATGCTCGGCGCGAGCGCCGTGCGCGTGGAGCGCGCCGAGCGCCCCGGCCCGCTGGCCGACGGCGCCCGCAACGCCTTCCTCGCTCCGATCCGGCTGGGGCCTACTTCTTCCTGACCGCGATCGAGACGCTGGCGATGGCCGTGGCGACCGCTCCGTCACGCACGCGGTAGGTGAGCTTGTCCTTGCGCGCGACACCTCCCGCCGGGCGGTAGACGATCTTGCCCTTGCGGACCGACGCCGTCCCGTACTTGGGCTTCTTCACGATCCGGTCGACCTTCAGCCGGTCGCCGTCCACGTCGGTGTCGTTGGCGGCGGCCGCGATCGTTGCGGCCCGCGTGCGCCGGGCGAGCTTGACCGAGTCCCTCACGCCCACCGGCGCGTCGTTCACCGCCCGGACGGCCACCGTCACCGTGCCGGTCGTCTGCTCCCCGACCAGGTCGGTCAGGGTGTACTGGAACGAGTCGGCGCCGGCGAAGTCGCGCCTGGGCGCGTAGGTCAGCGCGCGGCCGTTCTCGGCGACCGCGACGGTGCCGC
>DASVVS010000002.1:0-35222 GCA_036386455.1 Thermoleophilaceae bacterium | reverse complement strand
CGGCCCCGGAAACGCCGAGAGGCGGGCCGAAGCCCGCCTCTCGTACAACCTGTAAACGGTTAGTGGCTTACCACTCGCCGTTGTTGGGGCATCCACCCTCGCCGGTCGGCGAGCAGGAGCGAGTGCTGACGCCACTCGAGTCCTTGGCGATCGAGAACGTGTGACCGTTCTTCGACTTGGCGGTGACCGAGTAGGTCGCGGCGTTGGTCGAGGCGACCGACACCTCGCCGTTGCCGGTGCCGAAGGTCAGGCCGGTGCTGCCGAGCTCGGACTCCTCGTTGCACGAGAGATAGCTCTGCTCGGTCGCGAAGCACGACTCGACCTGCGAGACCATGTTGCGAGCGCCCGACTTGGCGTCCGCGTCCTGGCCCTTCTCCTGCTGGCCCAGGAAGGCCGGCAGGGCGATCGCGGCAAGGATGCCGATGATCAGAATGACGACGAGGAGCTCGATAAGGGTAAAACCGCTCTCCTCGTTGCGGAGCTTCCGCAGCATATGACTCTCCTTGAGTCCGAATTGCATTACGCCAGCTCCGCGGAAAAGCCCCGAGGACCTAGGTCCCACGCGGTAACCCGGCTGACCTCTGGACATGAGCCTTTCGTCCGGAGGTCCCGTGGCTTTGCGTCCCCGCCTCACGACGGGTTTGCCTTTCTCACCGTGGCCTGGCTCTGCGAGCGGTTATCGACCGGTGGGTGACGCGCCTTTAACCCGCGTTGACAGATTGCCCGCCGGACACGCCTCCGCAGCGCGTTCCGGCGCGGCGCGTACGATCGTTCCGTGCAGCTCCGACGCGCTCTGATCGCCTTCGCGGTGGTGTTCGCCGCCGTCGCCATCGGGGCGGCGATCTCGGCTCCGTCCGGGGACGAGGCGCCCGCCGGGCCCTCGCGTCCGATCCCGCGCACGACAGCCCCCGCGGCCGTGAACGTGGCCTTCCGCCAGCCCGTCGAGGGCCAGCCCCCGGTACGGCCGGTGCGGCTCGGCGCACAGGTCGTGATCCGCGTGGAGGCGCGCGTGGCGGGCGACGTCGAGGTGCGGGGCCTCGGGCTGACCGCGGCGGCCACCCCCGGCACGGCGGCGGTGTTCGACGTGCTGGCGAGCCGCGTAGGGCGCTACGAGGTGACCCTGCAGCCGGCCGCCGGGGAGCGGACGCGACTCGGGTTCCTCGAGGTCCGCGAGTAGCGCCGTACGGCCGCCCGGCGGCCGCTACTCCGGCGGCTCCGCCGTGACCGGCGCGCCGGCCGCCTCCGGGCGGGCGATCAGGAGCCACACCACCGGCGCCGCCAGCACGATCAGGACGAGCGCCGGAATCGCCGCCTGCGAGTAGGAGCCGACGCCCGTGGCGCTCCACACCTCGGTCGCGAGCGTCTCGAAGCCGATCGGCTTGAGCAGCAGGGTGGCCGGCAGCTCCTTCATCGCCGACAGGAACACCAGCGTGGCGCCGGCCAGCAGCCCCGGCGCGATCAGCCGCGCCGTGATCGACATGAAGGCCGCGCGCGGGGTGCGGCCCAGGCCGCGGGCCGCCTCCTCCAGCCGCGGGTCCACGCGCAGCAGCGCGCCGTGCGCGCCGGCGAGCGCCTGCGGGAAGAAGCGCACGACGTACGCGATCACGAGCAGCGCCAGCGTCTGGTAGATCGGCGACGCGTAGTTGGAGGCGAAGAACACGAGCGAGAGCGCGATCACGATCCCGGGGAGCGCGTTCGACGCGTACGAGGTGCGCTCGAGCGCGTGCGTCCAGCGCGCCGGGTGGCGGACCGCCAGCGCGGCGACCGGCAGCGCCGCGGCGATCGCGGCCGCCGCCGCCAGTCCCGACGCGAGCAGCGAGTTGCCCGCCGCGCTCCACACGCCGGACCAGGCCTCCCCCTCCGTCCCGCGCCCGGCCCAGTAGACCAGCACGGTCACGGGGATCACGAGCGCGGCGGCCACGACCGTCGCGCAGGCGGCCAGCGCCGGCCAGCGCCAGCGCCCGAGCGGCACCGGGGCGGGCGGGCGCGGGGCGCCGCGCGGCGCCGCCGCCACGCGCGCGCGGCCGCGGGCGCGCGCCTCCAGCAGCAGCACGATCACGGTGAGCGCGACCAGCAGCAGGCCCAGCACCGCGGCCGGCGTGCGGTCGAACAGCGAGCGGTACTGCTGGTAGACAGCGCGGGTCAGGACGTCGTAGCGCATCAGCGAGACGACCCCGAAGTCCGAGATCGCGTACAGGGCCACGAGCAGTGAGCCGGCGGCGACCGACGGGCGGATCACCGGCAGCGTGACCCGGAAGAACGTGTAGGTGCGGGTCCGGCCGAGCGCGCGCGAGGCCTCCTCGAGCGACCCGTCGAGCTGCCGCAGTCCGGCCGCGGCGAGCAGGAACACGTACGGGTAGGTGGCGAGCGTGAGCGCCGCGAACGCGCCGGTGAAGCCGTCCACCTCCGGCACGCTCTCGAACAGGCCGCCGCTGCCGAACGCCGACAGGAGCGCCAGCGCGGCCACGTAGCTCGGGATCACGAGCGGCAGCGCCAGCGCGATCGCCCAGACGCGGCGGCCGGGCAGGTCGGTGCGCGTGACGAGCCACGCCAGCGGCACGCCGATCGCGGCGGCGGCCGCCGTTACCGCGGCCACCAGCATCACCGTGCGCAGCAGCAGCTCGCTCGTCCGCGAGCGCAGGAGCACGTCCCACGCGTCCGCGCCGCCGCCGCCCGCGCGCACCGCGAGGTACACGAGCGGCAGGCAGACGACCGCCGCCACCGCCGACGCCGAGACCGCCAGCACGAGGGGCGGCCGGCGCATCAGTTCGTGAGCCCGGCCTCCTCGATCATCTCGAGCGTCGAGGGCAGCTTCTCGCCGAGGATGCCGAGGTCGATGAACGGACCCTGCACGCTCTTCAGCGGCCGCAGGTCGGGACCCGGCTTGACCCCCGCGGCGAGCGGGTACTCGGCCGTCTTCTCGGCGAAGTAGCGCTGGCCCCTCTCGGAGAGCAGGTAGTCCACGAGCTTGCGCGCCGCCTCCTGGCCCTTGCCGGACTTGAGGATCCCGACGCCCGCGGTGTTCACGAGCGAGCCCGGGTCGCCGGTGCGGAAGAAGTGGTTCTCGACGGGCACGTCGTCGCCCTGCTCGCGGCGGATCTCGTACAGGTAGTAGTGGTTCACCAGGGCGGCGTCGATCTCGCCGTTCGCGATCGCCTCGACCGCCTGGATGTTGTTCTCGTAGAGCTTCGGGTCGTTCGCATCGATGGCCTCGAGCCACTTGCGCGTGCGCTCGTCGCCGACGTCCACGCGCATCCCGCTGACGAAGGCCTGGAACGACGCGTTGGGCGGCGCCAGCCCCAACTTCCCCTTCCAGCGCGAGCCGGTGAGGTCGAAGACGCTCTGCGGCAGGTCCGCCTCCTCGAGCCGCTTGGTGCTGTAGGCGAGCACCCGCGCGCGCGCCGAGACGCCGACCCAGCGACCCTCGTCGTCGCGGAAGCGGGCCTCCACGCGGCCGACCAGATCGGGCGGCAGGTCCTCGAGCAGGCCGCGCTCGGCGACCGCGCCCAGGGCGCCCGCGTCCTGCGAGTAGAAGAGGCCGGCCGGGCTGTTCTCGCCCTCCTCGGAGAGCGTCGCCGCCAGCTCGGCGCTGTCGCCGTAGCGGACCTCCACGTCCACGCCGGTGTCCTTCTCGAACTGCGCGAGCAGCGGCCCGATCAGGGTCTCGTTGCGACCCGAGTAGATGGTGAGCTTCTCCTTGCCGGAGCCGGAGTCGCCGTCGTCGCCGCAGGCCGCCGGTACCAGCGCCGCGAGGACGAGGAGGAGAAGCGTTGCGCGGCGCACTACTGCTGGAAGACCTTGACCGGTCCGTCGTACAGCTCGACCCGCACGCGGGCGCCCAGCGGCACGACCTCGTTCGAGGGCCTATGCGAGCAGATCGAGCTCCCGTCGCCGAGGTCGATTCGGTAGAAGACGTCGTGCCCGCGGAACTCGCGGCCGACGACCGTGCCGCCGCCGCGCTCGTCGATCCTCAGGCCCACGAGCTCCGGGCGCACCAGCACCTCGCCCGCGGCGCCCTTCTCGACCACCCGGTTGCCGATCCGGCTGCCGGCGGCGACGAAGTTGGTGGCGCCGACGAACTCCGCCACGCGCCGCGAGGCCGGGCGGTAGTACATGTCCTCCGGGGTGCCGACCTGCACGATCCGGCCGGCGTCCATCAGGGCGATGCGGTCGGCCAGCGAGAACGCCTCCTCCTGGTCGTGCGTGACGAGCACGACGGTGACGCCGGCCTGGCGGAGGATCCGCGCGATGTCGTCGCGCATGGCGCCGCGCAGGAGCGGGTCGATGTTGCTCCACGGCTCGTCGAGCAGGACGGTGGACGGCTCGGGCGCCAGGGCGCGCGCGAGCGCCACGCGCTGCTGCTGGCCGCCGGAGAGCTCGTGCGGGCGCCGCTCCTCGAGGCCGCCGAGGCCGACCAGCTCGAGCACCTCGCCCACGCGCGCGGCGCGGGCCTTCTTCGGCAGGCCGTAGCCGACGTTGTCGGCCACCGACATGTGCGGGAAGAGCGCGTAGTCCTGGAAGACCATGCCGACCTGGCGGCGCTCGGGCGGGACCCAGCCGCCGCCTCCGACCACGCGGCCGTCCACGAGCACCGAGCCCGAGTCGGGCGCCTCGAAGCCGGCGATCAGGCGCAGCATGGTGGTCTTGCCGCAGCCGCTCGGGCCGAGGACGGCGAGCAGCTCGCCGCGGGTGACCGACAGGCTTGCGTCCGTCACGGCGGCCACGCCGCCGAAGCGCTTGGTCACGCGGTCGAGCTCGATCATCGCTGTGGCTGGGTTCATCGTCTTAGGGTGCCCTAACTATGCCCCGGAAATCTAACGAACATTCGTCTATTCCGAGGAAACCACTCGGAATACGCCTCTGGACAGCGAGATCGCGTACAGCTCGCCACGGGCGTCCTCGCCGAAGGACGCGACCTGCTCGAGCTGGTCGTCCTCCTTGCGGACGTCGGTGGCGGTGCCGCTTCCGGCCTTGAGCGTCCAGATGGCGCCGCTGCACACGTCCCCGTAGACGTAGCGCCCGCGCAGCCGCGGGACCTCGCTGCCGCGGTAGACGTAGCCGCCCGTGACCGAGCAGCCCTCGTCGTGGTCGTACTCGGCCACCGGCTCGATCACCCTGCCGGGCCCCGTGGGCTTGCGCTCGTCGATGTCGTTGGTGCCCTCGAAGGCGGGCCAGCCGAAGTTGGGCGGCGGGTCGGTGAAGCGCGGGATGCTGTCGATCTCCTCGCGCTCGTCCTGACCGACGTCGGCGATCCAGATCGCCCGCGTCTCGCGATCCCACGAGAAGCGCCACGGGTTGCGCAGGCCGTAGGCCACCGGCTCCCAGTCCGAGCCGGGACGGTCCACGTCGACGCGGAGGATCTTGCCGAGGCGGTCGTCGAGGTCCTGCGCGTTGTTGTCCGGGTCGCCCGAGCTGCCGCCGTCGCCCAGGCCGAGGTGGAGGAGGCCGTCCGGGCCGAAGGAGAGCTGGCCGCCGTTGTGGTTGGGAAACGGCTGCTCCACGCGCAGCAGCTCCTTCCGGGTGGCGGGATCGGCCGTGCCGCGGGCGCCCCGCCGGTACTCGTCCACGCGCGTGTCGCCCCCCTTGTTCGTGTAGTGGAGGAAGAGGCGCCCGTTGCGGGCGTAGTCCGGGTGGAACGCGAGGCCCAGGAGACCCTCCTCGCCGCCGCTCTGCACGCGGTCGCGGATGTCGATGAGGGTGCGGCCGGGACCGTCGCCGTCGAGCGCGACCACGCGGCCCGGCTGCTCGACCACGAAGAGCTCACGCGAGCCGGGTGCCTGAGCGAGGTAGAGCGCCTGGTCGAAGCCGGTGGCGACCTCGCGCAGGGCCATGTAGCCGCGCGGGCCGACCTCCACCCGGGTGGGCGCCTCCGGCCGCTCCTCCTGCGGCTGTGGATCCTCGTCGCTGCAGCCGGCGCCCACCAGCGCCACGGCCACCGCCATCGCCATCGCCCATTTCACGGCGGACCAGTGTACGGCGCGCACTTAGGGCACCCTAAGTAGCGTCGGGCAGCTCGACATCACGACCCACTCGCCCGCGCGCGCCACCTCGGTCAGGCCGGAGCCGCGCGGCCGCGGCCGCAGCGGCGCGCCGGGGCGCAGGCGCGCGCGCAGCATCGTGCCGCTCGCGGCGGCCCGTGTCGAGAGCCGCGGGATCGGGACCCCCAGCCGCCACGCCAGCGCGGGCCGGGAGTACGGCATCGAGTTGACGGGCCCGCAGCGGAGCACGGCCTCCGCGCCGCCCGCGGCCTCGACCGCGTCGTCGAGGCCGGCGTAGAGGCGGGCCTCGTAGCGCGCCCGCTCTGCTTCGGCCGCCAGCGTGGGTCCCTGCTCGGCGATGGCGACGCCCACGCATACGGCGGCGATGAGGGTTCCAGCGGCCGCCCGCGCTCGACCGGGGTCGATTGCGTCCTCATAGAGGACGGAAGTGACCCCGGTCGCCGCGCGGGCCGCCCAGGCGAGCCCCGGGCCGGCGCTCACCGCGAGCAGCGCCGCGCCCGGCATCGCGTAGCGGGGCTCGCCCGAGTAGCCGAGCTCCGCCATCAGCGCGATCAGGGCGATCCAGGCGGCCCCGGCGCCAGCGGGGAGCAGCGCGATTCGCGGCAGCGCCCCTCGCGCCGCGCCGGCCGCCGCGAGCACGACGCCGGCCCACACGACCACCGGCGCCAGCGCCAGCGCGCGCCGCAGCGACTCGAGCGCGGGATCGTCCGCGAGCGCGGGGGCGCCCGGGTTGGGCACGCGCGCGCGTTCGGAGGAGCGGAAGGCGTCGCCCGCGGCGAGGAGGTCAGGGCCGAGCCACGCCACGGGCAGCGCCGCCGCGGAGGCGGCGATCCAACCGCGCGCACCCGGATCGCGCCGCCACAACCAGCCGCAGTAGACGAGCAGGAACGGCGCGGCCTCGGTGCGCACCAGAGCGGCCGCGAGCCCGAGCAGGAGGGCCGCGCGAAGCCGTCCCTCGAGAGCCGCGCCGAAGGCCAGCAGCGCCAGCAGCAGCAGGAGACCCTCGGCGTTCCCGAACCACCCGTGCCAGAGCCACCCGGCCGTGAGCAGCACGCCGGCGGCGGCGAGGACGCCCGCCACGAGGGATCCGCCCGCGAGCCGCGCCGCCACCCTCCACGCCATCACCGCCGCCAGCAGCGCCGCCGCCCGTGCCAGCACCAGCCACACCCATGGAGCGGCGTCGCCGAGCGGCGACAGCACGGCGCCCGCGAGCACCGGCAGCGGCTTGAAGGCGGGACCGTCGCTCGTGTCGAGCGAGAGCGACGCGAGGTCCCTCCCCCACCCCATCCAGCTCCACGGGTCGTACGTCAGCGTGGAGGGCAGCAGCAGCGAGAGCGCCGCCGCGGCCAGACACCCGAGAGCCACGCCCCTACGAGGCAGCGACCCGCTCCTCACGCACCTTCACCCCGTCGACGAACCAGATCCGCCGCCCGTCCGGGTACGACGCGGCGGGCCCGTCGTCGCGGTGGCGCAGTCCGTGCCGGTACCACTTCTCGGTCCCGTTGACGTACACGCACGCAGGCGCGCCGTCGCGGTGCCGGACGCCGTCGGCGTACCACTTCTCCGACCCGTTGGCGTGAACCACGGCCGGCCCGTCCTCGCGGTGGAGCCGCCCGTGCCGGTACCACTCCTCGCGCCCGGCCGGGAAGATCCGCGCGGGCCCGCCGGAGCGATGCAGCCGCCCCTGGTCATCGCGCCACTCGGCCACGCCGTCGCCGGTTGTCTGAGCCGGACTCACGGCCCGGCACGGTACCGGCGTCGTCGCTGCGTCCAGCTCGGCCCCTCCAAGCTGGGTGGATGCGCCGCGGGCTGCCGAAGCAGGGAGGGTGAAGGGCGAGAGCGCGCGACCAGCCGACCTCGACCTCGGCACCGCCGGGGCGAGCGCGCGGCGCGGGCGGCGAGGAGCACGTCGCCAAGAGCCTGGCCAAGCACCTGAGCGATCTCGTGCTCGTCCTCCACGACCGCCGCATCCCCGGCAGCAGCGCGAACATCGACCACATCGCTGTGGCGCCCTCGGGCGTCTGGGTCGTCGACTCGAAGCGCTACGAGGGCAAGGTCGCGGTCTCGAAGCCGCTGTTCGGCAACGCGAAGCTGACGATCGCCGGGCGCGACAAGACGAAGCTCGTCGACGGGCTCGCGAAGCAGGTCGGGCTCGTGGCCAAGCGCCTCAACGGAGATGGCCCGCTCACGCCCGCGCGGGTGCGCGACCTGGCCGCCGGGCTGGCGCGGCGCTTTCCGAGCGCTACTTGATCTGGTCGTAGACCTTGAACATCGGCATGTACATCGCCACGACGATGAAGCCGACGATTCCGCCCACGAGCAGGATCATCACTGGCTCGAGGATCGAGGTCAGGGCCTTCAGGCCGGCCGCCACCTCGTCCTCGTAGAAGTCCGCGATCTTCGCGAGCATCTGCTCGAGGGCGCCGGTCTCCTCGCCCACGCCGATCATCTGGGTGACCATGATCGGGAAGGCGTTCGGCTCGGCGCGCATCGGCGTCGTGATCGAGCCGCCGGCCCGGACCGACTCGCCGACCTGGAGCATCGCCTTCTCGATGACCCGGTTGCCCGAGGTCTTGCCGGTGATCTCGATTGCCTGGAGCATCGGCACGCCGGCGCCGATCAGAGCCGAGTAGGTGCGCGAGAAGCGCGCGAGGCAGACCTTCTGCACGAGGTCGCCGATCTTCCACGGGATGCGCAGCTTCATGCGGTCCCACTGCTCGCGTCCGCGCTCGGTCTTCTTCCACTTCTTGAAGCCCGTGACGACGCCGAAGGTGGCCAGGATGCAGAGGTACCACTTGCCGGTGATCAGGTTCGAGATCCCGACGGTGAACTTCGTGATCGCGGGCAGCTCGCCGCCGAAGTCGGCGAAGACCTTCTCGAAGACGGGCACGAGGAAGACGACGAGCGCGATCAGGACGGTCATCGCGAAGCCGCCGATCAGGCACGGGTACATCATCGCGGCCTTGACCTGGCGCCGGAGCGAGTCGTCCTTCTCGAGCTGGTCGGCGACGCGGTCGAGCGTCTGCTCGAGGATGCCGCCCACCTCGCCGGCCGAGACCATGGCGATGTAGAGGCCGTTGAAGATGTCGGGGTGGCGGCCCAGCGCGTCGGACAGCGAGATGCCGGCCTCCACGTCCTGGCGCACGCTCGTGATCGCCTCGCGGAACTTGTCGCTGCGGGCCTGCTCCTCGATCACGTACAGAGCGCGCAGCAGCGACATGCCCGACTGGATCATCGTCGCGAGCTGGCGCGTCGCGATCGTCAGCTCCTGCGCCTTGACCTTCTTGAAGCGCCCGAGGTAGCCGCCGATGTCGGTGCTGGCCTTCTGCTCCTCGATGTCGAGGACGATCATCCCCTTGGAGCGCAGCTGCTGGGTGACCTCGGCCTTGCTGTTCGCGTCGAGCTCGCCGCGCGTCGGAACGCCCTGGAGGTCGACTGCCTTGAAGGCGAACGTGCCCATGACCTACCTCATCCCCGCCGGCTGCATCGAGCTCATGGACATGCCATTCGACGGCCCCAGGCTGTCGCCCAGCAGGCGCTTGAGCTCGCCGGGGGTCGAGGAGCGGCGCTCGGCCAGCTCCTTGGTGATCTTGCCCTGGCGCACGAGCTCGACGAGCGACGCGTCCATGGTCTGCATGCCGTGGGAGGCGCCGGTCTGGAGCGCGGAGTAGATCTGGTGCGTCTTGCCCTCGCGGATCAGGTTGCGCACGCCCGGAGTGGGCACGAGCACCTCGGTCGCGCAGACGCGCTCCTTGCCGTCCGGCGTCGGGAGCAGCTGCTGGGTGACCACGCCCTGGAGGGCGATCGAGAGCTGCACACGCACCTGGTGCTGCTGCTCGGGCGGGAAGGCGTCGACGATCCGGTCCACCGTCTGAGCGGTGTCCTGCGTGTGCAGGGTGGCGAACACGAGGTGGCCGGTCTCGGCCGCGGTCAGCGCGGTCATCATGGTCTCGAGGTCGCGCATCTCGCCCACGAGGATCACGTCGGGGTCCTGGCGCAGCGCGGCCTTCAGGCCGGCGGCGAAGGAGGTCGCGTCCGTGCCGAGCTCACGCTGGTTCACCACGCAGTTCTTGTGGCGGTGCAGGAACTCGATCGGATCCTCGATCGTGAGGATGTGCTCGTGGCGCTGCTGGTTGATCAGGTCGATCATCGCGGCGAGCGTCGTGGACTTGCCGGAGCCGGTCGGGCCGGTCACGAGCACGAAACCGCGCGGCTTGCGCGTGAACTCCTCGAGCACAGGCGGCAGGCCGAGGTCGGAGAGCTGCGGGATCACGGTCGGGATGGTCCGCATCACGGCGCCGATCGACGCGCGCTGGAAGAACGCGTTCACGCGGAAGCGGGCCCTGCCCGGGACCGAGTACGAGAGGTCGATCTGCCAGTCGGTCTCGAGCCGCTTGCGCTGCTCGTTGTTGAGGATCGAGTAGACGATCTCGCGGGTGTCCTGCGCGCTCAGGACCGGGTAGTCGAGCGGGCTCAGCTTGCCCTTCTTGCGGATCATCGGCGGCGACCCTGCGGTGAGATGCAGGTCGGAGGCCTGGGCCTCGATTACCTCGAGGAGGATGTCGGCGAAGTCGAAGTTCATTGGAGGATTCCCCTGCGTTCTCGGCGCGGGCGGGCGGGGCCTTTAGGCCGCGACGCGCGCGACCTCCGCGATCGAGGTGACGCCGAGCCGGACCTTCTCCAGCCCGTCGTCGCGAAGCAGCCTCATTCCCTGCTCGACGGCCTTCTGGCCGATCAGCGCGGCGTCCTTGCGCTCGATGGTCAGCTCGCGGATCTCGTCGGTGACCGACATGACCTCGTATAGGCCGACACGGCCCTTGTAGCCAGTCTGCGAGCAGCGCGCGCAGCCGACCGGCTCGTAGGCCTCGATGTCGAACGCCGCCTCGTGGAAGTTGGCGGCCTTCAGCGCCTCGGTCGAGAGGACCGTGCGGCGCTTGCAGTAGTTGCACAGGCGCCGGGCCAGGCGCTGAGCGACGACGACGTCGAGGGCCGAGGCCGTGAGGAATGGCGCGATCCCCATCTCCGTGAGCCGCGTGATGGCCGACGGCGCGTCGTTCGTGTGAAGCGTGGAGAGGACGAGGTGGCCGGTGAGCGCGGCCTCGATCGCGATGCGCGCGGTCTCGGCGTCCCGGATCTCGCCGACCATGATGATGTCGGGGTCGGCGCGCAGCATCGAGCGCAGGCCCTGGGCGAACGTCAGGCCCGCCTTGAGGTTCACCTGCATCTGGTTGATGCCGGGGATCTGGTACTCGACCGGATCCTCGATCGTGATGATGTTCTTCTCGATCGAGTTGACCGTGTTCAGCGCCGCGTAGAGCGTCGTCGACTTGCCCGAGCCGGTCGGGCCGGTCACCAGCACCGCGCCGTACGACTTGCGCACGCCGCCCTCGAAGCGGTCGCGGCCGTTGTCGCGGATGCCCAGCGCGTCGAGCGTGAGCATCACCGACTCCTTGTCGAGCAGTCGCATGACCACGGCCTCGCCGCCGGCCTGCGGCATCGTGACGATGCGGACGTCGACGTGGTGGCCCTCGACCTGGAGCGTCACGCGGCCGTCCTGCGGCAGGCGCTTCTCCGCGATGTCGAGGTCGGCCATGATCTTCACGCGGGACACGACGCCGGGCACCATCCGCCGCGGCACCGAGGTCGTCTCGTGCAGCACGCCGTCGACGCGAAAGCGCACGCGCATGTCCTTGTTGTGCGGCTCGAAGTGGATGTCCGAGGCGCCGTCCTCGACGGCCTGGGCGATGATCGAGTTGACGAGCTTGATCGTCGGCGCGTCGGTGGCGGACTCGCGGATCTCGCTGACGAGCGCCTGGTCGTCCTCCTCGTCGTCCTCGACCGCCTCGGCGACCGCCTCGTCGAGGCGGTTCATCTTCACGAGCAGGCTGGCCACGTCGTCCGTCGACGCCACGGTCGGCCGGATCTCGTAGCCGGTCATCAGCTTGAGGTCGTCGATCGCGAGGACGTTCGACGGGTCCGACATCGCCACCAGCAGGTGGCCGTTCGAGTGGAAGCCGATCGGGACCGCGTTGTAGCGGCGCGCCGCCGGCGGGCTGAGCAGGTTGACCGCCGCGATGTCCGGCTTGTAGACCGTCATGTCCACGTGGTCGAGCCCGAAGCGCTCCGCCGTGGCGCGGGCCAGCTGGTCGGCGCTCAGGTTGCCGGAGTCGAGCAGGACCTCCTCGGGGGAGCGGCCGACGGCCTTGCCCTCCTCGACGGCGGCGTCCACGCGCGCCTGGGGCAAGAAGCCGAGCTCGACGATGACGTCGGTGATGAAGCGGGCTGCGCCGCCGCGGCGGCGCGGGGGCGTGATGCCGGTGAACGCGTCGGCGCCGGAGTCCTGGCCGCCGTCCACCCGATCGACGGCAGGGGTCTCCGCCGAGAGGTCCTCGAGCCCGAGGGAGCTCAGCTCGGCCGGGGCCTGTGGCTCGTTCATCTCAGGGCGTCCGCGACGTTCTGGCGGAGGGTGCCGGCGTCGACGAAGCCCTGAAGCAGGACGGCCTGCCGACCCGGGCGGACGATCGCCGTGGCGGGGACCTGCGAGATCTCGAGTTGAGAGAGCATGGGACGGAAGGCACCGACTTCGGCGATGTCGGCCTTGAAGACCTTCACGCGCTTCATCCCCTCGACGGAGTGAACCGCGATGCGGGCGCCGGTGTCATCGGCGGCGCCCGGCTTGGTGAAGAAGAAGACGACGACCTGGTCCTTCGCGAGCGCCTCGGCGGCGGCGCGCACCTGCGGCGGCACGTCGTCGGCCGGCTTGGGCTCGCGCACCACGGGCTTGGGCTGCGGCTTCTCGGCGGCCGTCCGGCGCGCCTCGGGGCGCGCGGCGGCCTTGTCCGCGGGCGCGGCCTTCTGCGGCGTGGCAGGGACGGCCGGGGTGGCCGGGGGCGTGACGGACTCGCTCTGGCTGTTGCGGGTCGCCATGAAGACGGCGACGAGCATGGCCAGGCCGAGCAGGGCGATGAGGACGGGGCGAGGGACAGCCATTGCCCGCTCTATCGGCACGCCTACGACGGTTGTTTAGGCGTCTGGCGAGGTTTTCTCAGCCGGTGCGCGCCGCGGCCCTCATCGCGGCCAGCGGAGCGGGCTCTCCGGTCCACAGCTCGAAGCTGCGCGCGCCCTGTCGAACGAGCACCTCGAGACCGTCCACGACGGTCGATCCGGCGCGCTCGGCCCAGGCCTGGACGGGGGTCGCCTCGCGCGCGCGGTAGACGAGGTCCACGACCAGCGGCGGGGCGTCGGCGCCGGCGAGGCCCAGTTCGGCGAGCGCGTCCGCCTCGCCGGTGTCCGGATCGAGGCCGACCGAGGTCGCGTTGACGAGGATGTCCGTGGAGGCGCGCGGGCGCTCCGCGTGGTCGATCTCGAACTCAAGCGCGAGGGCGGCGGCGCGATCGGGGGTGCGGTTCCAGACGGCCACCTCGGCGGCCCCGGCATCGCGCAGGGCCCAGGCGGCGGCGCGGCCGGCCCCGCCGGCGCCGAGCACGAGCGCGCGCAGGCCGGCGACCGGGCGCTCGATCGCGTCGAGCAGCCCGCCGGCGTCGGTGTTCTCCGCCGCGATGGCGCCGTCCGCGAAGGTCAGCGTGTTCGCGGCGCCGACGGCCCGGGCGGCGGGGCCGGCCGAGTCGGCCAGGGCGAGCGCGGCCAGCTTGTGCGGGATCGTCACGTTCGCGCCGCGGTAGCCGGAGCCGGGCAGCGCGCGCACCGTCTCCTCGAACAGCTCCGGCGGCACCGGGAGCTTCACGTAGCGCCAGTCGAGGCCGAGCTCGGCGTAGGCCGCGTTGTGGATCGCGGGCGAGCGGCTGTGGCCGACCGGATGGCCCAGCACGCCGCAGAGCGCGGGCGGCATCAGCAGTCGGTCGGCGACCGGCCGCCGGCGGCCTGGCGCGCGGCCTCGTAGCGGGCCACGTTGCGCTGGTGCTCGGCGTCGGTCTCCGCGAACAGGTGCTCGCCGCAGGCGCCGGGCTTGACCACGTAGAAGCGGTAGCCGGTCTTCGCGGGCCGGGCGGCGGCGCGCATCGACTCGAGGCCGGGATTGCCGATCGGGCCGGGCGGCAGCCCGGGACGCAGGCGGGTGTTGTACGGCGACGGCGAGGCCAGCTCGGAGCGCTTGAGCGGCTCGGTCCAGTTGTTCACGGCGTAGCGGACGGTCGCGTCGATCCCGAGCGTGGTGCCGTCGCGCAGGCGGTTGTAGACGACCGACGCGATCAGCGGGCGCTCCTTGTCCACCTGCGCCTCGCGCTCCACGAGCGACGCGATGATCAGCACGTCGTAGGGCGTCAGGTTCGCGCGGCGTGCCGCGCGCAGGTCGACCTTGGCCCAGTTCTCCTTGAAGGCGGCCAGCTGCTTGTCCACGAGCGAGCGGACGGTCGAGCCGCGGCGCAGCTGGTAGGTCGCCGGGAACAGGAAGCCCTCCAGGTCGCGCGCCCGCTCGGCGCCGTAGCGGCGCGGGTTCAGCCCGCTGGAGCGGGCGCTCGCGCGCACGTAGTTGCCCTTGAGGCCCGCCTTGCGGATCTGGCCCGCGACCTCGCGGCGGGCCGTCCCCTCCGGGATCGTGACGTTCACGAGGTTGGGCGAGGGGCCCGCGCTCAGGGCGTCGATGGCGGCGGCGTAGCTCATGTCGCGGCGCAGCTCGTAGGTGCCCGGCTTGAGGTCGCCGCGGCTGCCCGACAGGGTCGCGCGGAGCTCGAAGAAGGTGCCGCTGTCGATCACGCCGCGCTCCGCGAGCAGGTCGCCGATGTCGCCGACCCCCGCGCCCTGCGGGATCGTGAGCGCCACGCTCCCCTCCCCATCGCCCTTGCCGGGCTGGAACAGGGACAGGACGAGCCAGAGCGCGACGCCCGCGAGGAGCGCCAGCACCACGAGCGCGACCACGCGCCGGCGGCGAGAGCCACCGGCGCGGCCGCGGCCGGGCGTGGCACCCGGCGGGGAGCCGGGCGGCGCGGCGTCGCCGCGCGGACCGCGGCGGGCCAGCAGGGCGTCGGCGCGCTCGCGCACGGAGGCGCGATCGGGGGCGGGCCGGCCGGCGGCGGAGCGGGCGCGGGCGGCGGCATCGCGCGGGCGGGCGGCTGGAGCGGCCTCGGCGGCATCGCGCGGGCGTGCGGCTGGAGCGGCCTCGCGCGGGCGCGCGGCGGGAGCGGGCTCGGCGGCATCGCGCGGAAGCCGCGGGGGCGGATCGGGCTCCGCGGCCGCGGGGGTCGCCGGCTCGGGCGCGCGGCGCAGCCGCGGCTTGGCGAAGCCGGCGCGCGGGGGTTTCGCGTCGCGCTCAGGCGTGGCCTCCCGCCCAGGCGTGGCCTGGCGCGGAGGCCCGGCGTCACGCGGCGGCTTCGCCTCGCGCGGCGACTTCGCCTTCGCGGATCGCTTCGCCGCACGGGCCGCCCGCTCGCGCTCGCGCTCCAGCCGCGCGGCCTCTCGCTCCTCCTCCGAGCGACTCTGCCTGGGGGGCTCGCCTGTCAAGCCGCGACCTAGCCTACGCGGGCCGGCGCGGAGAGCTCGCGCCGGAGGCCGGCGGAGGGTCCGCGCCGGAGGCCCGCGGAGGGTCCGCGCCGGAGGGCGGCGGAGGGTCCGCGCCGAAGGCCGGATCCGCGTGCGCTGCGAGCCAGCTCTCCAGCAGGTGCGCCGCCGCGCGGGAGTCCTCGTCGGCCGCGCCGCCGGTCCGCTGCGCCTGGCGTGTGGTGAGCCGCTCGTCGTGCAGCTCGACGGGCACCTCGACCACCCGCGCCACCCGGCCGGCGAACGAGCGGGCGGCCGCCGCCTGCGGCCCCTCGTCGCCGGACATGGTGCGCGGCAGCCCCACAACCACCCGCTCGGCCCCGGTCTCGCGCACGAGGTCCGCCAGCGCGGCGAGTCCGCGCTCGGTCTCCGGCCGCTCGACCGCGGGCAGCGGCGTCGCGAGCGTTCCCGAGGGGTCCGACACCGCGCAGCCGCAGCGGGCCGAGCCGTGGTCGAGGGCCAGGACGCGCGCCACGCGGCCGCTAGCGCAGCTCGCGCTCGACCGCGAGGCGCGCCGCGGCGATCGCCTCGGGCAGCTTCTCGGCGTCGCGCCCGCCCGCCTGCGCCATCGTGTCCCGCCCGCCGCCGCCGCCGCCGACCACCTGCGCGGCCTCGCGCACCACGTCGCCGGCCTTCACGCCGCGCCCGACCACCTCGGGGGCCACGTTCACCACCAGGTGCACGCGGCCCTCGACGGCGGTGCCGAGCACCACGACCGCCTCGCCCAGCTTCTGACGGACCTGGTCCGACAGCGCGAGCAGCGCCTTCGCGTCCGGAGCCTGGGCGACCTGCGCCACGAGCCGCACCCCGCCGATCTCCTCCGCGGACCCGACGAGCGACTCGGCCGCCTCGCGGCTCGACTCGCGTGGCTTGCGCTCGAGCTCCTTCACCTTCTGGGTCAGCTTGCGCACGGCCTCCAGGACCTCGCGCTCGGGCACGCGCAGCATCGCGGACAGCTCGCGCATCTCGGCGGACCGCGCCCGCGAGGCGGCAATGCCGGGCCCGCCCGTGAGCGCCTCGATCCGCCGCACGTTCGCGGCGCTCGACGTCTCGGTAACGAGCTCGAACAGACCGACCTCCGCCGTCTGCGCCACGTGCGTGCCGCCGCACAGCTCGCGCGAGACCTCCTCGACCTCGACCATCCGCACCCAGTCGCCGTACTTCTCGCCGAAGAGGGCCATCGCGCCCAGCCGCTCGGCCTCGTCGCGCGTGGTCTGCACGGCGCGCACGGGGTGGTTGTCGACGATCCAGCGGTTCACCAGCTCCTCGACCGCGGTCGCCTCCTGCGCCGACAGCCGCTCGCCGTGCGTGAAGTCGAAGCGCAGCTTGTCCGGCCCGACGTACGAGCCGGCCTGGCGCACGTGCGTGCCGAGCAGCTGCCGCAGAGCGGCGTGGAGCAGGTGGGTGGCGGTGTGGTGGCACTCGGTCGCCAGCCGCCGCTCGCGATCCACGACCGCACGCGCGGGCTCGCCCGGGCGCAGGCCGTCGCCCTCGACCGCCACGGCCTGGTCGTCGCCCACCCGGTACACCGTCTCTACGCGCGCGGAGCCGGAGGCGGTCTCGATCACGCCGCCGTCGGAGACCTGCCCGCCGCCCTCCGCGTAGAACGGGCTCTCGGTGAGCTTCACGAGGTGGCGCCCGTCCACCGCCTCGACGGCGCCGACCTGCGTCTCGACCTCGGTCGTCTCGTAGCCCACGAAGCGGGTCTCGAAGTCGGCCGAGCGCGCGAACGAGATGACCGCCTCGTGCTTTCCGCCGGCGCCGTCGGCGCGCGCCCCCCCGCCGCGCGCCACCTCGCGCGCGCGCTCCATGAGCTCCTCGAAGCCCTGGTCGTCCACGGCGAGGCCCTCGTCCGCGAGGAGCTCCTTGGTCAGCTCGTACGGGAAGCCGAAGGTGTCGTGGAGCTTGAACGCGTCCTCGGCCGTGACCCACGAGGTGCCGGCGTCCTTGGCCCGCTCGACCAGCTCGCCGAGCAGCCGCTCGCCCTGGCGCAGCGTGCGCGCGAACGCCTCCTCCTCGGCCGCGGCCCAGCGCAGGATCTCGTCGGAGCGCGCGCCCAGCTCGGGATAGGCGCCGCCCATCACGTCGATCGTGCGCCGGCAGAGCGACGTGAGCAGGTCGGTCTCGATCCCGATCGAGCGCCCCTGCTGCACCGCCCGGCGCATGATCCGCCGCAGGATGTAGCCGCGGTCCTCGTTCGACGGCACGACGCCGTCGGCGAGCAGGAAGGTCATGCCGCGCCCGTGGTCGGCGAGGATCCGCAGCGCCCGCTGCGGGGGCTCGGCGGCGGTCGCCAGCTCGCGCCCCAGCTCGATCAGCGGCGCGAACTGGTCGTTCTCGTAGACGGACGGGACGCCCTGCAGGATCGCCGCGGTCCGGTCGAGGCCGAGGCCGGTGTCGATGTTGGGCCTGGGCAGCGGCGTGAGCGAGCCGTCCGCCCCCAGCTCGTACTGCATGAACACGAGGTTCCAGTACTCGAGCACGCGCTCGGTGTCGTCGCCCGGCCTGTCCTCGTCGGGCCCGAAGTCGGGGCCGCGGTCGAAGTACAGCTCCGAGCACGGCCCGCACGGCCCGGTCGGGCCGGCCTGCCAGAAGTTGTCCTCGCGGCCGAGCTGCACGATCCGCTCGTCCGGCACGCCCACCTCGCGCCAAAAGCCGATGGCCTCCTCGTCCGGGCCGAGGCCCAGCTCGTCGTCGCCGCCGAACACGGTGACCCAGATCCGGTCGGCCGGGAAGCCGAGCCCCTCCAGCGAGAGCTCCCAGGCGAACTGGACGGCGCCCTGCTTGAAGTAGTCACCGAAGGAGAAGTTCCCGAGCATCTCGAAGAACGTCAGGTGACGAGCCGTAAGCCCCACGTTCTCGATGTCGGTGGTCCTGAAGCACTTCTGACACGAGGTCAGCCGGTGGTGCGGCGCCGTCTCCTCGCCCCTGAAGAACGGCTTGAAAGGCTGCATCCCGGCCGTGGTCAGGAGGACCGACGGGTCGTAGGTCGGCGGCACGAGCGACGCCGACGGCATGCGGCGATGGTCGCGCGCCTCGAAGAACGACAGGTACAGCTCCCTCAGCTCAGCCGCCTTCACGCGGCCAGTGTATCCCCGAGAAATCCCCCGTCCGGCGCCCCTAAAGGGGCCGTACGGGGCACTGGGTTCGCACCGCAAAGGTCTGCAAAAGCTGCAGCTTCGTCCGCCCACGCGCGGGTGCGCCGAGAAAGGTCAACGCATGGACGTAGCTGAACTTGTCGGTCAGGCGAGGGAACGCGAGCAGAAGCCGATGCCCGCACGTGAGCGCGTGGTCGCCGGCGGCATAGCGATCGCGTTCGGTCTCGCGGCCTCACTCGTGGCGCTCTGCGTCCCGCTGAATCGCGAGGCCGACCCGCTCCTGCTCGCCGGTCTCGTCGGGCTCCTGGCGCTCGCGCGCCGCGTCCGCTTCGAGGTCGGCACCGGCGAGGCGTGCGTCGACCAGCTCGCGTTCATCCCGCTGCTGCTGCTGGCCCCGCTCCCGCTGGTCCCGGTGCTGTGCGCGGCCGCCTACCTCGGCGAGCGCGTCCCCGAGATGGTCCGCGGCCGCATGCACCCGGACCGCTGGCTCAACTTCGTCGGCGACGCCTGGCACTCCATCGGCGCCGTCGTGGCCATCGGGCTCCTCGCCCCCGGCCCGATCTCGACCGAGAACCTGGGTGCCTACGGCGCCGCGGTCGCGCTGCAGATCCTCGTGGGGATGACCGTGATCGTCGTCAACGACTCGTTCATCCACGGCTTCAAGGCGCGCGACGTGTTCGACCTCTCGCTGGCGCACACGGTGCGCATCGACGTCGTGCTCAGCCCGCTCGCGCTGATCGTCGCGGGCGCCGCCGCCGAGGAGCCGATCGTGCTCGCCGGCGTCGTCCCCTTCCTGTGGCTGCTGCAGCTCTTCTCCGACGAGCGCCGCGAGCGCTACGCCGCCGCCCTCGAGCTGAACCAGGCCTACCGCGGGACCGTGATGGTCCTCTCCGACGTCGTCGAGGCCGAGGACACCTACACCGCGAGCCACTGCCGCTCCGTCGTGGAGCTGGCCGCCGCGGTGGCCGACGAGCTCGGCATGGGCTACGAGAAGCGCCAGGAGCTCGAGATCGCCGCGCTGCTCCACGACGTGGGCAAGATCGCGATCCCGAACGACATCCTGAACAAGCCCGCGAAGCTGACCGACGAGGAGTTCGCGCTGATGAAGACCCACACGATCGAGGGGCAGGCGCTCCTCGATCGCGTCGGCGGCCGGCTCGCCAAGGTCGGCGAGGTCGTGCGCTCCTGTCACGAGCGCTGGGACGGCCGCGGCTACCCCGACGGCCTGGCCGGCGAAGAGATCCCCGAGGCCGCCCGGATCGTGTTCACGTGCGACGCCTACAGCGCGATGACGACCGACCGTCCGTACCGCAATGCCATGCCGGTCGAGGACGCGATCGCCGAGCTACGGAAGAACTCGGGCACGCAGTTCGAGCCGCGCGTGGTGGAGGCGCTGGTCGCGGTGGTCGAGGCCGACCGCGCTCACGCCGACGACGACCGCTACACAGACGCGCTGCGCGCGGTGCTGGCGGGCAACTCCGAGCCCGCCCTGGAGCTCTCGGCGTAGCGCACCTCGACGGGGCCGGCGGCCCAGGTCGAGCGCAGCGCGAACGTGGCGACGATCCAGATCGCGCCCGTGGCCGCCGCCGCGCCCAGCAGCACGGCCTGGATGCCGAGCACCTCGACCAGCGCGCCGGCGCCCGCGAACGCGATGGCGAACGCCCAGCAGCCGGCCGTGTCGGCCAGCGCGAACGCGCGCCCGAGCAGCCGGTCGGGCACGACCTTCTGGAAGATCAGCCGCTCGTGCGTGAGCAGCAGGCCGTTTCCGACGCCGGTCAGCGTGAGGCCCACGAGCGCGACCAGGTAGACCGGCGCGATGCCGAACAGCGCGATCCCCAGCGCCATGACGCCGATCCCGCTCAGGTAGCGGCGCTTGAGCTCCGCGACGGGCGCCCCGCCCGCGCCAGCCAGTGAGCCGACGATGAAGCCGAGGCCCGCGAAGGCGACCAGCACGGAGTAGCCGCTGTCGCCCGAGCCGAGATCCTCGGCCACGAGCAGCTCGGTCACGTTGAGCATCGCCGCGAACAGCAGGAGCCCGCTCGAGACGCCGATGAGCACGCGGATGCCGCCCATGCGCGCGGTGGCGCTGATGCCCTCGCGCGCCTCCTGGAGCAGCCCGGCCGGCTCCTCGGCCTCATCGCGCTGGGGCCGCTCGCCGAAGCGGACGGTGGCGAGCACGACCGCCGAGACGAGGAAGGTGATGCCGTTGAACGCCGCGACCCACTCGGCGCTCATGAGGAGCAGGCCGAGCGCGGCGACGGCCGGGCCGATCGCGCGGCCCGCGTCGGTGAGCGCGCCATAGAGCGAGGTGGCGGCGGGCAGGCGCTTCTCCTCGACCAGGCTGGGCAGCGCGGCGAGCACCGCGGGGGTCGAGATCCCCGCGCCGGCGCCGGCCAGCAGCGCGAGCGCGACGATCGCCCAGATCCCGCCCACGAGCGCGACCCCGACGAACGCGGCCGCGCGCATCAGGTCGCTGACGATCGCGAGAGTGCGGCGCGACCAGCGGTCGGCGGCGGCGCCGAAGAGCGGACCGAAGAGCATGGCCGGAAGGAAGTCGGCGAGCAGGACCAGCGAGATGGCCCAGGGCGAGGCCCAGGCCTCGTGGGCGAGCACGACGAGCGCGACGTAGCCGGCGCCGTTGCCGAGCGCGGACTGGCCGTGTGCGGCGAAGAAACGGCGGGCGCGCGGTTCGCGCCGCAGAAGTGTCAGGGTCGCATGCATCGGAAGAGCGGAGGAGGGAGGGGTACGGACCGGTGCGGGTGGCTGCGAAAGGGCGGGGCTTGCCAAGTGGCTGCCCCGCCCTCGCAGTTTGCGTTAGCGCCTCGCGAACGGCATATCGGGACTCCCCTTTGCGTCCGGCACTTTTTCCCCGACCGCTGGTGCCATCCCGGAGGTTCTCGACTCCGATTTGGCCTGTGATCGGGCCGTTCCTATGCGAGATCCACACTAAGCGTGCGGCTTTGCGCCTGTCAACACCCCCATTTGAGTGAAAAACCTCGTGCAAAGCTTGAAAAGGGCTAAAGGTTCGGCCGCTCGTGGCGAAAGGGCCGCTTCCCATGCGGGGATCTGGCGTCCCCTACGACGCTCGGGGTGGATGCCTACAAACCGGGAACGGCCGCGAGCAGCGCCCGGGTGTACTCGTCGCCGGCGCGCTCGAACAGGTCGTCGACCGGCGCCTGCTCCACGATCCGGCCCTCGCGCATGACCGCCACCCGCTCGCACATGTAGCGGACCACCGACAGGTCGTGCGAGATCAGGAGCAGCGTGAGGCCCAGCTCGTGCTGGAGCTCGCGAAGCAGGTTGAGGATCTGCGCCTGGATCGAGACGTCGAGCGCCGAGACCGGTTCGTCGGCGATGACGAGCCGCGGCCCGAGCGCCAGCGCCCGCGCGATGCCCACGCGCTGGCGCTGCCCGCCCGAGAACTCGTGCGGCAGGCGGTTGTAGTGCTCCGGGTTCAGGCCGACGCGCTCCATCAGCTCCTGCACCGCGCGGCGGCGCTCGCCGCGGCCCGGGTGCAGGCCGTGCACGGCGAACGGCTCGGCCACGATGCTGCCGACCGTCTTGCGCGGGTTGAGCGACGAGTACGGGTCCTGGAAGACCATCGCGACCTCGCGCCGGAGAGCCTTGACCTCGGCGCGCGACAGGCGCGTCAGGTCGCGGCCGGCCACGCGGACCGTCCCCGAGGTCGGCTCGATCAGCCGGGCGACCATCCGCGCGGTCGTGGTCTTCCCGGAGCCCGTCTCCCCCACGATCCCGAACGGCTCACCCGCCACCACGTCGAACGAGACGCCGTCCACGGCGCGCTCGCCGCGGAAGTCCTTCACGAGGTCGCGGACCTCGACCAGCGCCTCGCTCATCGCCCCTCCCGTGCCTGCGCCCACAGCTCCCGGCGCTCCGGGCGCGGCAGCAGGCAGGCGACCTCATGATCCGCGTCGCCGCCGGCCGGCTCGAGCGGCGGGTCGATCCGGCGGTGGGCCTCGCGCACATGGGGGCAGCGTGGGTGGAAGCTGCACCCGGACGGGCGGTTGAGCAGGCTCGGCGGGCGGCCCTCGATGGGCACGAGCCGCACGTCGCGCGGCAGGTCGAGGCGCGGGATCGAGCGCAGCAGCCCCCAGGTGTAGGGGTGCTCGGGCGCCTCGAAGATCGTCCGCGTCGGCGCGCGCTCCACGATCTGCCCGGCGTACATGACCGCCACCTGCTCGGCCGTCCGCGCGATCACGCCGAGGTCGTGGGTGACGATCACGAGCGCCATCCCGAGCTCCTCGCGGAGCCGCGCGATCAGAGCGAGGATCTGCGCCTGGACCGTGACGTCGAGCGCGGTCGTGGGCTCGTCGGCCAGCAGGAGCCGCGGCTCGTTCGCCAGCGCCATCGCGATCATCGCGCGCTGGCGCATGCCGCCCGACAGCTGGTGCGGGTGGGCCTCGGCGCTCCGCCGGGGGTCGCGCAGCTCGACCATCGTGAGCAGCTCGACGGCCCGGGCGCGGGCGGCCGCGCGGGTCACCTCGCTGTGGGCGCGGACCGCCTCGGCCACCTGCGCCCCCACCCGTTTGAGGGGGTGAAGCGAGGTCAGCGGGTCCTGGAACACCATCGCGATCTCGTTGCCGCGCACGCGGCGCAACTCGCGCTCGCTCAGGGTGAGCAGCTCGCGGCCGTCGAAGAGCACCGACCCGGAGACGGTCGCGTTCGAACCGCGGACGAGCCCCAGCACGGCGAGGCTCGACACGGTCTTGCCCGAGCCCGACTCGCCCACGATCCCGAGCGCGCCGCCGGGCTCGACCGAGAAGGAGACTCCGTCCACGGCGGTCAGCGGCCCGGCCTCCGTCGCGAAGCGGACGCGCAGGTCGCGGACCTCGAGGAGCGGGGTCACGCGTAGCGGACGCGCGGGTCGATGAACGCGTACGCCACGTCGATCACGAGGTTCGCGACGACGATGAACAGCGCGGCCACGAGCACGGTGCCCTGGATCGTCGGGAGGTCGGCGTTGATGATCGCGTCGAACGCCAGGAGCCCGATGCCGGGGATGTTGAAGACCTGCTCGGTGAGGATGGCCCCGCCCAGCAGCACCCCGAGGTCCACTCCGGCGACCGTCACGAGCGGCGCGATCGCCCCGCGCAGGCCGTGGCGTACGACAACCGTCCGTTCCGGTAGCCCCTTCGCCCGAGCCGTGCGAATGTAGTCCTCACTCATGGCGTCGATCATGCTGCCCCGCAACAGGCGGGCGTAGATGGCCGTGAACGACGCCGCCAGCACCAGCCAGGGGAGTATCAGCGACTGGAACCACTGCCACGGATCCTCCGTGATCCCCACATAGCTGCCGGCGCCCTCGAAGGCCGGCACGAGCCCGATGTCCTTCGCGAACACGTAGAGCGCGACCAGCCCGAGCCAGTACACCGGCGCCGAGACGCCGATCAGCGCGATGCCCATCGTGATGCGGTCGATCAGGGATCCGCGGCGGACCGCCGACAGCGTGCCCGCCACGAGGCCGGCCGCCAGTGACAGCACGCTCGCGCCGACCGCCAGCGAGATCGTGGCCGGCAGCCGGTCCGCGATCGCGTCGCGCACCGGGTAGTCGTTGCGATAGCTGTAGCCGAGGTCGAAGTGGAGGACGAGGTCCTTCAGGTACTGCCAGAACTGCGCGTACCAGGGCTCGTCGAGACGCAGCGCGTCGCGGATCTGCGCGATCACCTCGGGGTCCGAGTTGCGCCCCGCCCGCAGCGCCGCCGGGTCGGCCGTCGGCATCAGGTAGAAGACCAGGAAGGTGAGCGCGCTCACGAGCAGCATGAGCACGACCACCCACCCGACCCGGCGGGCGACGTAGGCCGTCACCCGAGCGTCCTCACGACTACCCGACCGGCGCGGAGCGCTACTCGATCGAGGTGAAGTTCAGGTCGTAGGACGAGTTGAAGGCGTTGATCACGCCGTTCACGTTCGACGACTGGATGTTCACCTGGTTGTCCCACAGCCACGGGATCACGGCCACCTGCTCGGTGATGTCGCGGTCGAGCTGGCCGTAGACCCTCGCCCGCTCGCGCGGCTCGCCGATCGGCCCGGCGTCCTCGATGCGCTTGTTCAGCGCCGGGTCGTCGAGCTGCGCGTGGTTGTAGTTGTTCGACTCGACGATCCCCTCGCCGCTGAACAGCGGCGCGATGAACACCTGGGGGTCGTAGAAGTCCTTGCCCCAGGCGAAGTTCGGGCAGACGGCGACGGCCGCCTTCGGCACCTGGCAGAACTGGGACAACATCGTGTCGTGCGGCACCTGGCGCATCTTCAGCCGGATGCCGATCCGCTCGAGCTGCGCCTGGAACGCCTCGGCGGTGCGACTGGCGGGAACCTCGTCGTCGGCCACCGCCAGGAGCTCGGGGCCCTCGTACATGCCGCTCTCGAAGCCGGCCTTGCGGAGGTACTCCTTCGCCAGCTCCACGTCGCCCTTGGGGTTGCGGTAGAAGTCGAAGCCGGGGCCGGCCTTGCCGCCCGCCTCCTCGAAGCCGGGGATGTCCGGCGGGATGAAGTGGTTGGCGATCTCACCGATCGTCTCGCCGCCGCGCGTGAGCCTCAGCTCCTCGCGGTCGGTGACCGCCGCGATCGCCCTGCGCACGTTCACGTCGTCGAGCGGCTCGACCTTCGTGTTCAGCGAGACGTAGCGCGTGCCGCCGTTCGGCACCACGTCGATCTGGTCCTTGCGCTTGTCGAGCGCCTCCTTGAGGATCGGCGTCGGCGGGGCGGCGAAGTCGCCGCTCACGAAGCTCCGGCCCGACAGGATCCGCCGGCTGGCGACCGTCGAGTCGTTGCCCAGCGACACCACGATCCTGTCGAGGTTCGCCTCGCGGTAGTCGGTCTCGCGCTTCCAGTTGGGGTTGCGCACGAGCTCGATCTGCTTGCCGGGCTGGTACCCGGTGATCTTGCCCGACTTGTCGTTGCGGACCATGTACGGACCCGTGAAGACGACGTTCTGGCCGTAGGTCGAGGCCTTGCCCTTGTCGAACTTCGCGGCGTAGTCCTTCGGCACGGGCGCCGTGCCCGGGAGCGCCAGCGCGTTGCCGGACGCGAGCGCCGGGCTCGGCTCGGTCAGCTTGAGCACGATCGTCTGGGGGTCCGGGGTCTCGATGCCCTTGACCTCGTCGGCCTCGCCCTTCGTGAACTCCTCGTTGCCCTCGATCCCGGCGAAGTACGTCGAGGCGTAGCCGTTCTGCACCTGCTCGAGGAAGATGCGCTCGATCGCGTACTTCACGTCGGCGGAGGTGACCTCGCGGTTGACCGGCGGGCTGAAGCGGACTCCGCGCCGGATCGGGATCCGGAGCGTCCTGCCGCCGTCGCTCACCTCGGGCAGGGCGGTGGCCAGGTCGGGCACCGGCTTCGTGTCGCCGGCCTTCCAGCCGTAGAGCGCGCGGTGGCCCGGCTGCGCCAGGACCATGTAGTCGAACTGGTAGTACATCGTGCCCGGATCCATGAACTGGATGTCGCTCTCCGCCATGACGGTGAGCGTGCCGCCCTTTTTCGCCTCGTCGTCGCCGCCGCATCCCGCGACAGCGAGCGCCACGGCGGTGAGCCCCGCCAGCCAGAGTCCGCGCATGATCTCGTTCAACTCCCGGTTGCTTGCGAATCGGGGATTCGTCCCCACCCTCCACGTTCCTGCGTAGGGTGCGCCCCCATCAGGGGGTTTTGGCGGAGCGCGGGCTCAGCGCGTCGCGCAGGCCGTCGCCGAGGATGTTGAACGAGAGCACGGTCAGCACCAGCGCCGCGCCCGGGAAGACCATGTACCACCAGGCCGTGTCGAACACCTCGGAGGCGTCGGCGAGCATCTTGCCCCAGCTCGGGTCCGGCGGCTGCACGCCGACGCCGAGGAACGACAGCGCCGCCTCGAACAGGATGTTCTGCGGGATGAGCAGCGTCGTGTAGACGATCACCGGCGCGGCGAGGTTCGGGAGGATCTCGCGGACCATGATCCGGACGTCGGAGGCGCCCACCGCCCGGGCGGCCTCCACGAACTCGCTCTCGCGCAGCGACAGCACCTGGCCCCTGACGATCCGCGCGACGATCGTCCAGTTCACGAACGCGATCACGAAGACGACGACCCCCAGCCCCGGCTCGATCAGGCCGCCGAAGCAGCCGTTCCCCAGCGAGCACGCGGCCGCCACGCCCAGGCCGAGCATCAGGATCGGGAACGCGAGCAGCACGTCCACGAACCGCGACAGCAGCGTGTCGACCCAGCCGCGGTAGTAGCCGGCGAGCATCCCGACGGCGGTGCCGATCAGGACCGCGATCGCGGTGGCGAGCAGCGCGACGATCAGCGAGGCGCGGGCGCCGTGCAGGACGCGGCTGAAGACGTCGCGGCCGAGGTCGTCGACGCCGAAGATGTTCTCGCCGCTCGGCCCGGTCGGGGTGCCGAACGCCGGGTCGAGGAAGCGCTTGCCGGTCTGGTTGGGCGGGCGCGAGCCGGTGGCGTCCACGATCACCGGGGCCAGGACGGCCACGAGCACCAGGAAGACGATGAACACGAGCGCCGCGAGCGCGAGCCGGTCGCGGCGCAGCCGGCGCCAGAACAGCTCGCGCGGCGAGAGCGGAGCCACCTCCGCAACGGGGCCGGCGACGATCTCCGATGCGCCCGTGGTCACGGCGGACGGGTTCGCCGCCCGCGCGCCAGAACCTACGTGAGCTGGTTGCGCATGCGCTCGAGCGAGCGCCGGATCAGCCGCGAGACGTGCATCTGCGAGATGCCGATCCGCTCGGCGATCTGGGTCTGGGTGAGGCCCTCCTCGAAGCGCATGCGGAGGATCTCGCGCTCGCGCTCGGGCAGCGCGGCGAGCGCCGGCTCGAGCGACGTGCGGTCGTCGGTGCGGTCGAACTCCTCGTCGAGCTCGCCGATCGTCTCCATCGGGTCGAGCTCCTCGTCGCCGCTCGGGCCGGCCGACAGGGACAGCGGCGCGTAGGCCGAGCCGGCCTCGAGCGCCTCGAGCACCTGCTCGGTCGAGACCTCGAACTCGGCCGCGATCTCGGCGATGCTCGGCGAGCGGCCGAGCTTGGAGGTCAGCCGCTCGATCGTCGGGCCCATCTTGCCGTTCAGCTCCTGCAGCGCGCGCGGCACCCGGATCGCCCAGCCCTTGTCGCGGAAGTGGCGCTTGATCTCGCCGACGACGTTGGGCGTGGCGTACGTGGTCAGGGCGACCTCGCGCGAGAGCTCGTAGCGGTCGATCGCCTTGATCAGCCCGATCGCGCCCACCTGCTCGATGTCCTCGAGCGCCTCGCCGCGTCCGGCGTAGCGGCGGGCGAGCGAGCGCACGAGCGGCAGGTGACGGTTCACGAGCGCCTCGCGCGCGCTCGCGTCACCGTCGACGTGATAGCGCCGCAGCAGCTCGCGATCGTCGCCCGTGTGGTCCGGGGCCATCACTGCCCTCTGACGAGCTTCTCCAGTCGCACGATCAGGTGGTCGTCCGCGACCTCCTCCACACCGTACGAATCGACGACGGTGGAGAGGATGCGCGGCAGCGTCAGCTCGCCGGGCGGTGGCTCGGGGCCCTGCAGCGCCTCCGCGAGGGCGGTGTCGCGCAGCGGCCCGATGCGGGCGCGCACCCCTCTCTCGGTCAGCTCGAACGACAGCGATACGGGGTCCTTCGGGTCGCCCTCGATCAGCAGCCGCTCGACGGCGAGCTGGAGGTCGTCGAGCTGGTCGAACCCGAGGTCGAGGCGGTCGGCGATGCCACCGAGCACCATCCGAACCACCGCCTCCCACGCACGTCCGACCGGCGTAGTCAGCTCGATCTTGTCACGGGGCAATGGCCACCTCGCTCATCGGTAGGGAAACGGACTTCGGCAGTGGTGCACGGTCCTCCGCAATGGTGGCCCATCCGACCACCTCGTCGCGCCGAAGGAGGCATGCGGTCTGGCCGGGCGCGACGCCGTGGACCTCGTCGCCGAGCTCGATCTCGACGCGGCCATGGCGGCCGGCCGGCGCGGCGGTCGTGACGCGGCAGGCGATCGGCTCCGCGCGGTAGCGCAGCTTCACCCGGTCGACCTCGCGCGCGGGACGGTGCAGCGTGGCGCCGGCGAGCCGCACGGAGCGGCGTGCCAGCGCGCCGCGCGGGCCGACCGTGACCCGGTTCGCGGCGGCGTCCTTGCGCAGGACGTAGAGCGGCTCCGGCGACGCGATCCTCAGCCCGCGGCGCTGGCCCACGGTGAAGCGATGCTGGCCGGCGTGCGTGCCGAGCACCCGCCCGCGCTCGTCCACGATCTCGCCGGGACGCGCGCCCGCGCCGCCGTGGCGCTGCATGAACGCGGGGGCGGCCGTACCCGCCAGGAAGCAGAGATCCTGGCTGTCCGGCTTGCTCGCGACCGGCAGGCCGGCGGCCCGCGCGATCGCGCGCGTCTGTGGCTTGGCCAGCTCGCCGAGCGGGAACTCGAGGCGTTCGAGCAGCGCCGGGTCGAGGCGGGCGAGCATGTAGGCCTGGTCCTTGGCGGGATCCGCGGCCGCGCGCACGAGCGGTCCGTGCTCGTCGCGAGCGATCCGGGCGTAGTGGCCGGTCACGAGCCGTGCCGCCCCCACGCGCCCGGCGAGCGCCAGCATCGCGCCGAAGCGGACGAGCCCGTTGCAGCGAACGCACGGGTTGGGCGTGGTGCCGGCCGCGTGGCCGGCCAGATAGTCGTCCACCACCTCGCGGCGGAAGGCCTCGTTCAGGTCGAGCGTGAGATGCGGCAGGCCCATGCGGTGGGCGAGCGCGCGGGCCCCGGTGACCGCGTGGGGCGAGCAGCAGCTGCGCGTGCCGTCGTTCGCGGCGTCGGACCAGAGCTCGAGCGTGACGGCCACCACGTCGTCGCCGCGCTCGCGGCAGAGGTGCGCGGCCACGGCGCTGTCGACGCCCCCGGACATGGCCACGAGGGTCCTCTCCTCCGTGCCCGCTGCGAGGGCGACCGACGGGTCCGCGGCGGCGGAGCCCAGCGCGCGGTGAAGAGCGTCGGCGGCCAGCTCGGCCGCGTGGGCGCGCTCCGGCGAGAGGCCGCCCAGCGCCGCGCTCACGGTCTCCGGCGCCACGCGGGCGGCGTCCAGCGCCGGCGCTCCGCGCACGAGCTCGACGACCGCGCTGCCCGCGGCGCGCGCGGCGGCGCAGCCGCTCGCCTCGAAGCCGGCCTCGGCCACGATCCCGCCGCGCACGTCCAGGCGGATCTCCACGAGGTCGCCGCAGGGCGCTCCGCCGGCGTCTCCCGCGTGCGCGGCATCGGGCAGCCGGCCGCGACCGCGCGGCGCGGTGAGGTGGTCCTCCAGGGGCGGGATCGAGAGACCGTCGGGCACGGGAGCGAGTTCCTGCGTCTGTATTAAAGAGAAGGCCCCGGCGAGCCGCTGTCGTCCTTGTGTTGAACCTGCCTCTAGCAAGTTCGGGCGCCCACCGAGACGACCCACGAGCCGGCCCGAGCTGGGCACCCTGTTTCCGTGGTGTTGGCTCAACCGAACCGGACGGCTGGCGAGCAGGCCAGGGCCGGTGGGAACGTTACCGGGATTACGGCCGCATCTCGTACGCCCCGGCCAGGCCGCGCACCTGGGCGAAGATCCGCCCGAACCGCTCCTCGTCCACCACCGGCTTGCGCACGTGCTCGAGCGCCCACGCCTGCTGCGCCTCCGTCGACGACGCCTTGCCGTGCAGCGCCACCGCGTAGGCCGAGAAGTCGCGCACCAGCACGTCGAAGATCTGGTCGATCATGTCCACGCCCACGTCCGCCAGCGCCGACTGCTCCAGGATCAGGTGGCCGTAGACCACCAGGGTGAACAGCTCGCCCAGCGTCAGCAGGAAGTCCAGGTCCTTCTGCTGGGCATCGACGGGCGGCGCGGTCGTGAGCAGCGTCACGAGTCCCTCCGCCTGCTCCATGAACCGCCCCACGTTCGGCACCGAGGCGAAGTCCGCGTAGGTCGCCCGCCAGTCGTGGAACTGGATCCCACCCAGCCCCTTCGCGGGCCCTTGCTCGAACAGGAACTCGTCGTCGGCGGCGTCACGCCGCACGGGCACGGGCTCGTACGAGCCCTGGTTGAAGAAGTAGCCCGCCATGAACTTCAGGACGAGCGCCATGTTCACGTGCACCGTGCCCTCGAGCTTCGGCAGCCCGCGAATGTCCCGCGCCGCCATCTCGAAGTACATGTCCTTCTCGAACCCCTTGGCGGCGAGCACGTCCCAGAGCTCGTCGATCACCCGCTCGCCCTCGGTGGTCACCTTCATCTTCGTGATCGGGTTGAACAGCAGGTAGCGGCGGTCCTCGGGGGAGGCGCAGCGCAGGTAGTCGATCGCCCGGTCCCCGAACAGCTTCATCGCCACCAGCCGCGCGTACGCGTCCACGAATCCCTGCCGCACGTGCGGGAAGTCCGTCACCCGGTTGCCGTACAGCACCCGCGCGTCCGCGTGCGTGATCGCCTCGTAGAACGCGTGCTCGCAGATCCCGATCGACGCGAACCCGAGGTTGAACTTCCCGATGTTCACCGTGTTCAGCGCGGCGTAGAACGCGTCCTTGCCCGTGTGCAGCACGTCCTCCGCCCGCACGGGGTACTCGTTCAGCTGGAACTGGCTCACGTACGACTGCGAGTTCACGACGTTCTTCATCAGCTCGTACGCGTCGTGCTGGGAGTCGGCGGCGAAGAAGACGTAGCCGTCCGGACCCTCCACGTCGGCGCGGCGGCCGAACACCGACACCATCCCCGCGAGGTTCCCGTTGCCGATGTAGTACTTGCCCCCGGACGCCGAGAACCCGCCGTCGCCGTCGGGCGTGAGCACCATGTCGGTCGAGTAGATGTCCGCGCCGTGCTCCTTCTCGGAGAGCCCGAACGCGAAGATCGCGCCCTCGTCCAGCAGCTCCGCGGCACGCCGCTTGGCGCCGGCGTTCGAGCTCTGCCAGATCGGCCCGAGCCCGAGGATGGACACCTGCCACGTGTACCAGTACGCGAGCCCGTAGAAGCCGGTGATCTCGTTGAACGCGCAGATCCGCGCGGTGTCCCAGCGCTTGTCCGGATCGCCGCCGCCCTCGGCGGCCGGCGTGAGCAGCTTGGCGAAGACGCCCTCGCGCTCCACGAACTCGAGGAAGTCGTCGTACCAGACGAGGTCGCGATCGTGCTCCTTGAGCACCCGCTTGCCGCGCGACTCGAAGAACTCGATCGTGGCGAGCATCAGCCGGCGCGACTCGTCGTCGAGCCCGGCGCCGTCATAGGTGCGGGGGTTGAAGAGGAGGGCGCCTGCCTTCGGGGCGGCGGCGGCCGCGTCTGGCTGCCCGACTGTCGTCATGCGAGGTCTCCTGGAGTCCGGGGCTGCCGCGGACTCTATGCGGGAGACGGCGGCTGCGCCATCCGCACCGCCTCCAGCAGCTCCTGCTCGGACTCGAGCTCGCGCTGCTCGCCGGTCTCCATGTTCTTGAGGAGCATGCCGCCGTCGGTCAGGATCATCACCACGAACTCCGCGCCGAGCCGGTTGGCCTGCTTGAGCTGCCCCTTCATCGAGCGGCCGGCCTGCTCCATCGCGGCGGGCACGCCGTTCGCGCGCAGCCTCTGCGTGAGCGCGAAGCCGGCGGCGCCGTCCTCGGGCGCCACGTACACGCGCGGGGCGGGCGGCGCGGCCTCCAGCTCGCCGGCCAGCAGGATCCGCTCTACCCCGGCGGCGAAGCCGACCCCGGGCGTGGGCGGGCCGCCGAGCTGCTCGATCAGCCCGTCGTAGCGGCCGCCGCCGCCGAGCTGACTCTGAGCGCCGAGCGCGTCGCTCGAGAACTCGAACACCGTGCGCGTGTAGTAGTCGAGCCCGCGTACGAGCGTCGAGTCGACCTCGTACTCCTGCCCCTGGGCGTCGAGCAGCGCGCGGACCCGCTCGAAGTGCTCGGCGTCCTCGGGCGCGAGCCGGTCGAGCAGCCGCGGCGCCTCGGCGACGGCCTCCCGCGTGCCCGGGTGGTCGGAGTCGAACGCACGGAGCGGGTTGCGGTCGAGGCGGGCGCGCACGTCGTCGGAGAGCTGGTCCTCGCGCGCGCGGAGGTAATCGCGCAGCTCGTCGGAGTACGCGCGGCGCGTCTCGGGGGTGCCGAGGCTCGAGATCCGCAGCCGCGGGCGCGCCACCCGCGCGCGCTCGAGCAGCTCGGCGAGGCGCAGGATCACCTCGGCGTCGAGCGACGGGTCGTCGGATCCGATCGCCTCGATCCCCACCTGGGTGAACTGGCGGTAGCGGCCGGCCTGCGGCGCCTCGTAGCGGAAGAACGGGCCCCAGTAGCGCACCTTCACGGGCTGCGCGAGCTTGTGCATGCCGTGCTCGAGGTAGGCCCGGCAGACCCCCGCCGTGCCCTCCGGGCGGAGGCTCAGCGAGCGCCCGCCCTGGTCGTCGAAGGTGAACATCTCCTTCTCGACGATGTCGGTCGTCTCGCCCACCCCGCGCTCGAACAGCTCGGTCGACTCGAAGACCGGCGTCTCCATCGGGCCGTAGTCGGCGAGCACCTCGTCCGCGAGGCGCTGGAGGGCGAGCCGGCGGGCGCCCTCCTCCGGGAGGATGTCGAGCGTCCCCCGCGGCGCTTGCGGCTTACCCGCGGGCAAGCTCGGCGAGGAACGGGTTGGTCGCGCGCTCGGCGCCCAGGGTGGTGAGGCCCATGTGGCCCGGGAAGACCTTGGTCTCCTCCGGGTACGAGTCCACCAGCGTGCGGATCGACTCGAGCAGGGTTGCCCAGTCGCCGCCCGGGAGGTCGGTCCGGCCGACCGAGCCCTGGAACAGCACGTCGCCGGAGAAGAGCGCGCCCTCGTCCGGGATCGCGTAGGTCACGTGGCCCGGGCTGTGGCCGGGCGTGAACAGGACGTCGATCTCGAAGCCGCCGAGCTCGAGCTTCTCGCCGCCCGTGACGGTGTGCTCGGCGTCGTAGCTCTCGAACGGGCCGATGCCTGGGAACGGGTTGAACGAGTTGATGTCGGCGAGCACCGGCTTCTCGATCTGCGGCACCCAGACCTCGGCGCCCGTGGCGCGCGCGACCGGCGCGACGGCGCCCACGTGGTCGAAGTGCGTGTGGGTCAGGAGGATCGCGTCGAGCGTCGCACCGATCTCCTCGATCGCGCTGAGCAGCCGGGGCGCCTCGTCGCCGGGATCCACGATCACCGCGCGGTCGGAGCCGTCGCGACGGAACAGGAAGGTGTTCTCCGCGACCGGGCCGACGGTGAACATGCGAACTTCCATGCGACTGAGGCTACCGGCCCGCCGCCGCGCCACGGCGCTGGTGGCGGCGGTAGATGAGCCGGTCCGTGTAGTAGCTGAGCGGCACGTACATCGGGAACACGATCACCGCCAGCACCGCGGCCTGGGCGACCGAGCGCTGGAACAGGACGACGGTCATCACGCCGAAGATGATCGCGATCACCGCGGCGCGGTTGAACGAGCTGCGCCAGGACGGCGGCTTGTTCAGGCGCTCGTCGCGGCGCGCCTGGCGGATCGTCTTGGCGTCGGCCTTCGTGGGCGCGCGGCCGGTGCGGCCGCGGGTCTCGATCGTGCCGGCCTGGGTGCCGCGGTGCTTGCGGTTGCGCTTGCGCTTGGTCTGGGCCATCGGTCAGGGCGAGCGTAACGCGTTCTCGATCACGTGCCTCGCGGGGTCGAAGCCGCGCAGCGGCACGTCGTCCGGCAGACCCTCGAGAGCGGCCTGCGGCGCGAGGCCGACCAGCTCCGCCTCCGCCACGGGCGCGCGTGCTTGGACCGCCCTGATCAGCTCGCGCAGCGGCGCCGCGCGGTGGTCGTGGACGTTGAACGAGACCTGCGCGCGGCCTCTGTGGGGCAGGTGCAGCCCGATCGCGCGCACGCCGGGGCGGCCGCCGTTTGCCTCGCGCAGCTCGGCCGCTATGGCCTTCGCCAGCTCCACGTCCGCGGTGGCGAGGTCGACGTTGAACGCGATCAGCGGCGGGCGGGCGGTCACGAGGACGGCCCCGCTCCGGGGGTCGATGCCGCCGCCGTGGTCCGGTGGCGTGGCGCGCTCCGCGAGGCCGGCGGGGCCGCCGGCGCGCAGGGCGGCGCGCTCGTGGTTCTCGGGCCGGGTCGCCAGGTCGCCGTAGAGGTAGGCCGGCAGCACGTCGCCGAGCAGCGCCGCCGCGGTGAGCGCCTCGGCGCAGGCGGCTCCTCTCTGGGAGTCGTCGAGGTACACGACCGGCGCGACGTCGATAGCGCCCGCGTACGGGTGGCTGCCGGCGTGCTGGCGCACGTCGATCCGCGCCACGGCCTCGCGCGCGCCCGCGACGAGAGCGTGCGCCAGCTCGCCCTGCTCGGCGGCCAGCCAGTACACGGTCCGCCCGTGGTCCGGATCGGAGTGCACGTCGAGCACGCGCGCGGGCGCGAACGCGGCGCCGATCGCCTCGATCGCGGCCGAGTCGGAGCCCTCGCTGACGTTGGGTACGGCGAGCAGTTGCATCAGATGATCGATCCCGGATCCGCGTGCCCTTGGGGCCGCGAAAATCGAGCGGAGCGAGGACGCAGGGCGAAGTTCATGCAGGTGTGCATGGACGAGCCCGAGGACGACGCTCCGCGACGATTTGCAGCGGCATCCAAGGGCGCGAGGGTTCGGGATCGGTCATCTAGACTGGCTCCCGCCTGGCTCCGTAGCTCAGTCGGTTAGAGCGCAGCACTCATAATGCTGAGGTCGCTGGTTCGAGTCCAGCCGGAGCTAC
>DASVVS010000001.1:0-19223 GCA_036386455.1 Thermoleophilaceae bacterium | reverse complement strand
AAGGCCTCCACGGGCGCGACCTCGCGCTCCTGCACGCCGACCGGTGAGGGTGGCTGCCCGACCAACGGCAAGTGGTAACAAGCCACTCCGTCTAGCAAGACCGAGCAGTACCGAGAGGCGGGCTTCGGCCCGCCTCTCGGCGTTCTCGGGCCCGGTTCGCACCCGGGCTCAAGCCCGCGGCCCCTCGCGCCGAGAACGTCCGTGAGTCGCTCCCCCGGGGCGAACTTTCCTCCCTCCAGCCCTTACCCCTCCAGATGAACCTCGCCCTCTTCGCACCCCTCGGCCTGATGATCGGGTCGTTCCTCAACGTCGTCGCCTACCGCCTCCCGCGCGGCGAGTCGCTCGTCAAGCCCGGCTCGCACTGCACGACCTGCGGCACCGACGTGAAGCCCTGGGACAACATCCCGGTCCTGTCGTGGCTGATCCTGCGCGGCCGCTGCCGCGGCTGCGACGAGCGGATCGCCGGCAGCTACCCGCTCGTCGAGCTGGTGACCGGCGTCGTCTTCGCCGCGATCGCGGCGGTCGGCGGGCTGGACCTGGACCTCGTCTACGAGCTGCCCTTCGCGGCGATGATGATCACGGTCGCGCGGATCGACCTCGAGCACCGGATCATCCCCAACAAGATCCTGCTGCCGCTGGGCGTCTTCGGCATCGCGGCCATCGCCGCGGTCAACACCGACTTCCTGCCGGAGGCGCTGATATCCGGCGCCGCCGCCTTCACCTTCCTGTTCTTGATCGCCCTGATCCACCCGAAGGGGATGGGCATGGGCGACGTGAAGCTCGCGGCGGTCATGGGCGTCTTCCTCGGCGCCTCCGTCGCACCCGCTCTGCTCATCGGATTCCTGACCGGCTCGATCGTCGGCGTCGCCGTCATGGCGAAGCACGGCGCGGCCGGCCGCAAGCGCGGAGTGCCGTTCGCTCCGTTCCTCGCGCTGGGCGGTCTCGCCGGGCTGCTCGCCGGTCCGGAGCTCATCGACCTCTACGTCTCGAACTTCCTCTAAAGCCGCGCTCTCAACGGTCGATACCGAAGCCAAGGAACCCCCATGGGAATCGCACTCCGAAAGAACACCAACCGCGGCACCGTCGGCCTCGACCTCGACGGCGGCTACCTCGCCGCCGTGCAGGCGTCCGGCGACGGCGTGACGCGCGCCGCCAGCGCTGACCTGGCCCCCGGCATCATCAGCGACGGCGAGGTCACCGACGTCAACGCGCTGAGCGAGTCGCTGCGCGAGTTCTTCAAGGACAACAACCTTCCGCGCCGCGTCCGCCTCGGCATCTCGAACCAGCAGATCGTCGTGCGCCAGCTCGACATCCCGAAGATCGAGGACGAGAAGGAGCGCGCCGCCGCGGTGCGCTTCCAGGCCGCCGAGGCGATCGCGATGCCGCTCGAGGAGGTCGTCCTCGACCACCAGGTCATCGGCGAGGTGCAGAGCCCCGAGGGCTCGCCGCGCCTCCGCGTGGTGGTCGTCGCGGCCCGCGAGACCATGATCTCCCGGATCGTCGAGGCCGTCCGCAACGCGGGCCTCCGCCCGGATGGCATCGACCTGAACGCCTTCGCCCTGGTCCGCACGCTCGCGGTGCCGTCCGACTCGACCGAGACGGCGCGCGTGTTCTGCCACCTCGGAGGCGTGACCAACCTCGCCATCGCGATCGGCACCACCTGCCTGTTCACCCGCCCGCTGTCGGCTCAGTGGGACTCGGAGGACGAGCTGGTGGCCAACGCGCTGGCCGAGGAGATCCGCCTCTCGATCGACTTCTACATGGCGCAGCCCGAGGCGCGCTGGGTGGGCGAGATCGTCCTGTCCGGCCCCGGCTCGCGCCGCGAGGGCCTGGCCGAGGAGCTCAGCGGGCTCATCGAGGTCCCCGTGACCGTCGCCGAGCCGCTCGGCCGCCTTCAGGCCGGCCGCATGCCCGACGGCGAAGATCCCACCCGGCACACCATCGCCGCCGGCCTGGCCCTGGGGGAGGCGGCATGAACGCCGTCAACCTTCTCCCCGCGAAGCATCGCCCGCGGACGCCGACCGGCGGCCAGCAGGGCAGCTCCTACGTCGTCATCGGCGTGCTCGGCGGCCTGCTCGTGATGGTGCTGCTGTACGCGCTCACGGTCAACGGCGTGAACAGCAAGAAGGCCTCCATCGCGCGCACCAACACGGAGACGGCTCAGGCGAAGAAGCGCGCCGAGGAGCTGACCCCGTACGGCAACTTCATCCAGGTCAAGGAGCAGCGCGTCGCGTCGGTCAAGAGCCTCGCGACGGGCCGCATCGACTGGGAGCGCCTGGCCCTCGGCCTCGCGCACGTCCTGCCCGAGCACGTCTGGCTGCAGAACGCCAGCGCCTCGGCGAGCGGCGATCCCGGTGCCTCCGGCGGTGGCGCTCCGGCCGCTCCCGCGGCTCCGGCTCCGGCGCCCGCGGCTCCCGGCGGCGCGCCCGCCGCTCCGGCCACCCCGGCCGCCGCGCCCAAGATGATCCTCAAGGGCTGCGCCGGCAACCACAACCTCATCGCGGTCACGCTCGTGCGGCTGCGCCACCTGCCCGCCGTCTCGGACGTCGAGCTGGTCAGCGCGACCAAGCCGGACGAGGCCCCGCAGGCGAGCACCGCTCCCGGCGCTCCCCCGGCTCCGAACGAGAGCCAGGGCAGCAGCGGCGACGACTGCGGCACGGTCGCCAAGGAGGCCGCGCTCCAGTTCGAGGTGACCGTCAGCTTCAAGCCTCAGGCCGGCTCCGACCCGCAGCAGGTCCCGGGTCAGAAGCCGAAGGTCCCGACTTCGCTGGGAGGCGGAGCATGAGCCTCACCGATCGTGACCGCAAGATCCTGCTGGTGCTGGCGCCGCTCGTGCTGCTGCTCGCCTACTGGTTCGTCGTGCTCGCGCCTCAGCGCACCGAGTCGGCGAAGGTGGAGGAGCAGCTGACGAAGGCGCGCGGCGAGCGCGATACCGCGCAGGCCCAGATCGGGCAGCTCAACGCCGCCAAGGCCAGCTTCGCGGGCGACTACCAGACTGTGATCCGGATGGGCAAGGCGGTCCCGGAGACCGTGGACATGCCGAGCCTCCTCGTCCAGCTCGACCGTGCCGCCCGCGGCACCGGCATCGACATGAACGAGATCAAGGTGACCCCGCCGGATCCCTCGAAGGCTCCGACCCCCGCACCCGCTGCTCCCGCCCCCGGCGGCGGCGCCAACCCCGGCGCCGGCGGCTCCGGTGCGCAGAGCATGCCCGGCAAGGCGGCTCAGGGCGCCGGCAACGCGGTCAACCAGGCGAACGGCAAGAGCGACGCGAGCGCAGGCGCGGCGGGCAGTCCCGCGGCTCCCGCGGCCGGCACCCCGGCACCCGGCCTCACGGCCGTCGGGCTCCAGTTCGTGCTTCGCGGCGACTTCTTCAGCATGGCCGACTTCTTCCACCGGATGAAGCGCTTCGTGCGGGTGGTCAACGACCAGATCGTCGTGCGCGGCCGGCTGATCGCCATCGACAACTGGGACTTCACCGTCGAGGGCCGGAAGATCAAGGCCGACGTCGGCGCCACCGTCTACCTCACCCCGAAGGCTCAGGGCGGCGTGTCCGCGGGCGCCAGCCCGACCGGTCCCACCGCGACCCCCGGCGGCGGCAGCGTCGCCGCGGACCCGGCCTCACAGTCCCCGTCCCCGTCCGCCCCGACCGCATCGGCTACCCCATGACCACTTTCCTGCTCGACATCTGGCACGACCTGCGCGAGAAGCGCCTCTGGCCGATCGCCGTGGCGCTCGTCGCCGCGACGGTCGCCATCCCGATGGTGCTCATGAAGCCGGCCGCGGTTCCCCCGCCGGCGCAGGCGCCCCAGGGCGCCCAGACGGCCGCGCTGCCTACGGTCGCCCCCGATCCGACGATCGTGGACAGCTCGCACCTCGATGCCTTCGACATCCGCAACCCCTTCGGCTCCGGCGCCGACCGCACGCCCGGGACAAGCACCCCCGGCGGCGATCCCGCCGACGGCGCCACGGGCTCCTCGGGGTCCGGCTCCGCGACCGGGGACCTCCCCGGCGCCGCCGGCTCCACGGGCGGCTCCGGCGGCGGCACCGCCGGTGGCGGTGGCGGTGGCGGCACGGGCGGCTCCGGCGGCTCGGGCGGCTCGGGCGGCGGCACCCGCTACTTCACCTACACGGTGGACGTTCGCTTCGGGGCGCGTGGCGAGACCCGCGCGTTCAAGGGCATCGAGACGCTCGACCTGCTGCCGGACGATCAGACCCCGATCGTGTCCTTCATGGGCATGAGGGACAACGCGAAGACCGCCGTGTTCTTCATCGTCGACCCGAACTTCGAGGCCGACGGCGAGGGCGAGTGCGCTCCGAGCGCGGAGGACTGCCGCTTCATCTACCTCGGCGTGGACGAGGACCGCAACGAGGAGACCCTCGCGGCGGCGGACGGCAACCTCGAGTTCCAGCTCAAGCTCGACAGGATCCACATCAAGAACATGTCGCAGGCGGAGGCGCAGGGCGACGCACAGCCCGACGCCGACAGCCCGCAGCGCAAGGGTCAGAGCAAGAGCAAGGCCCGGCGCACGCTGCTCACGGTCCCGCTGGCCGCTCGCCGCTAGGCGAGCCGGTCGCGGGTCAGGCGGCGCGGCGGCGCTGGCCGCCCTCGGTGGCCATGAGCACCGCGCGGCCGGCGATGATCCCGAGGATCGTGACCCCGACGCCGACGGCGATGAGGATCAGCAGCTCGGCGTCGAACACGTCGGTGAGGCCCGTGTAGACGCCGATCGCGATCGGCAGGAGCACCGGCAGGATGGCCCAGGCCTTCGGCGCGGCGTAGCCGAACACGAAGCCGGTGAGTGCGAATAGGACGAACCCGATCACGACGGGGTGGAGGTTACAGCCCCGGATAGGGTTGTCGCGTGGTCGCATTTCGCTTCACGACTGCGGGCGAGTCGCACGGGCCGGGGCTCGTCACGGTCGTCGAGGGCCTGCCCGCGGGGCTCGAGCTCACACAGGAGGCCATCGACCGCGACCTCGCCCGGCGCCAGCTCGGCCACGGCCGCGGCGGCCGCATGAAGATCGAGACCGACCGCGGCGAGGTGACCTCCGGCATCCGCCACGGGCGCACGCTGGGGAGCCCGGTCACGATCCGCGTGGCAAACCGCGACTACGCGAACTGGGAGGAGCGGATGAACCCGTGGCCGGTCGACGGCCAGCCCGAGGAGGTCCACCTCCCGCGGCCCGGGCACGCCGACCTGGCCGGCGTCCAGAAGTACGGCTTCACCGACGTGCGCGACGTGCTGGAGCGCGCGAGCGCCCGGGAGACCGCCGCGCGCGTGGCGGCCGGCGCGCTGGCCAAGGCCTTCCTGCGCCGGCTCGGCGTGGAGGTGCACAGCCACGTGATCGGGATCGGCTCGGTGAGCGCCCCGGCGCCGGACGAGCTGGGGCCGGCCGACTTCGCCGCCGTCGACGAGTCGCCGGTGCGCTGCCTCGACGCCGCCGCGAGCGACGCGATGGTCGAGGAGATCAACGTGGCCCGCAAGGCCAACGAGTCGCTCGGCGGAGTGTTCGAGGTGCGCGCGTTCGGCCTGGTGCCCGGGCTCGGCTCGCACGTCTCGTGGGAGACGCGGATGGACGGCCTGCTCGCGCACGCGATCATGTCGATCCAGGCGATGAAGGGCTGCGGCGTGGGGGACGCGTTCGACGTCGCCACCCGGCCCGGCTCGCAGGCGCACGACGAGATCTTCTGGTCCGAGGAGCGCGGCTTCTACCGCGAGACCAACCGCGCCGGCGGCCTCGAGGGCGGCATGACGACCGGCGATCCCCTGATAGTGCGCGGCGCGATGAAGCCGCTGCCGACCCTGACCAAGCCGCTGCGCTCGGTCGACATAGACACGCACGAGCCCGCCCAGGCGCTCCGCGAGCGCACCGACTCCTGCACCGTCCCGGCCGCGGGCGTGGTGGGGGAGGCGATGGTCGCGATCGTGCTCGCCCGTGCGTACCGGGAGAAGTTCGGCGGCGATCACATCGACGACGTGGCGGCGGCGGTGGAGGCGTACCGGGAGCGGATCGGGTGGAGGCGGTAGCGACCCGCAGCGCGATCGTCTTCGTGGGCTTCATGGGCGCCGGCAAGTCCAGCGCCGCCCGCACCGCCGCGGCCGAGCTCGGCGTGGCGCCGCTCGACTCCGACCGCGAGCTCGAGCAGGCGCTGGGCGAGCCGATCGAGACGTTCTTCGACCGCGAGGGCGAGGCCGAGTTCCGCCGGCGCGAGGAGCAGCTCGTCTGCGAGCTGCTCGGCCGCGCCGAGGGCGGGGTGGTGGCGCTCGGCGGCGGCGCGCTCGGCTCCGAGCGCGTGTGCGAGGCGCTGCGCGACCACGTGGTGGTGCTGCTCGAGGTCAGCCCCGACGACGCCTGGCGGCGCGCGTCGAACAAGGGCCGCCCCAACGCGCGCGACCGGGCCCGCTTCGACGCGCTGTTCGAGGAGCGCCGGGCGCGCTACGAGCAGATGGCCGACGCGATCGTGCTCGCCGCCGACCGCGGGGTGGCGGCGCGCGCGCTGCCGGCGCTGAGCGCCCTGCGCGACGCGCCGCCCGGGACGAAGCTCGTCTGGGCCTCGGCCGAGTCCGGCGACTACCCGGTCTTCCTGGGCGAGGGGCTGATCGCCTCCGGCTTCTTCCACCCGCTCGACGGCCGCCGCTTCGCGGTCACGGACGCGAACGTCGCGCGGCTCCACCGCCTCGAGGCCGACGCGACGATCGCGATCGCGCCGGGCGAGTCCGAGAAGACGCTCTCACGCGCCGAGGAGGTGCTGCGCGCGATGGCCTCGGCCGGGATCGCGGGCGACGACCTCGTGGCGGCCGTGGGCGGCGGCGTGGTGGGCGACCTCGGCGGCTTCTGCGCGGCGGTCTACCAGCGCGGCATCCGGCACGTGCAGGTGCCGACGACGCTGGTGGCGCAGGTCGACTCCGCCTATGGCGGCAAGACCGGCGTGGACCTGCCCGAGGGGAAGAACTATGTGGGCGCGTATCGGCAGCCGTCGGCGGTCCTGGCCGACCCGGCCGCCCTCGCGACACTGCCGCCCGAGGAGCGCGCGGCGGGCTACGCCGAGGTGGTCAAGACCGCGCTGATCGCCGGCGGCGAGCTGTGGGCCCGCGTGCGCTCCGGACAGGACCCCGACACCGGCACGATCCTCGGCTGCCTGCGCACGAAGCTCTCGGTGGTGGCCGAGGACGAGCGCGACGCGGGCCGCCGGCAGGTGCTCAACCTGGGCCACACGATCGGCCACGCCATCGAGGCGGCGACCGGCTACTCGCGCTTCCGCCACGGCGAGGCCGTCGCCATCGGGCTCCTGGCCGCGCTGCGCCTGTCGGGGCGCGAGCCGCTGCGGAGCGAGGTGGCCGCGCTGCTGTCGCGCCACGGGCTGCCGCTGAGCGCGCCGGACGTCGATCCGGAGGCCGTGATCGAGCTGGTCGCGCGCGACAAGAAGCGCCGCGGCGGCCGCGTGCCGTTCGTGCTGGTGGAGTCGCCCGGCCGGGTCTCGCCCGGGCACGAGGTGCCGGACGCGGAGCTGCGTGCGGCCGTGGAGGAGGTGTGCCCGTGAGGAATCGCGTGGAGGTCATGCACGGCGTGAACCTCGACCAGCTGGGCATCCGCGACCCGGCGGTCTACGGCAGCCAGACGCTCACCGAGCTCGAGGTGCGGGTCAAGCGCTTCGCCACCGAGCTGGGACTCGAGCCGACGTTCTCCCAGACCAACCACGAGGGCGAGTTCTGCGAGGCGCTGCACGAGGCGCGCGAGACCGTGCACGGCCTGATCCTCAACCCGGGCGCGTGGACGCACTACTCCTACGCGATCCGCGACGCGCTCGAGGTGTGCGGGCTGCCCGCGATCGAGGTGCACATCTCGGAGGTCGACTCGCGCGACGACTGGCGGCGGCACTCGGTGATCGCCGACCTGTGCGTCGGCCGCGTGCAGGGCCAGGGCGTGGACGGCTACCGCCAGGCGCTCGAGCTGCTCAAGGCCGAGCTGGAGCGCCGCTCGTGAGCCGCGCCGACCGCCTCGAGGCGCTGGTCGCCGAGCACGAGCTCGACGCGCTGCTCGTGACCGACCTCGACAACGTCCGCTACCTCACGGGCTATACGGGCACGAACGGCGTGTGCGTCGTCGGTCCCGGCCTGCGGCTGTTCTTCACCGACTTCCGCTACGTGGTGCAGGCCGAGCGGCAGGTGCAGGGGTTCGACCGCGAGCGCGGCAAGCAAGATCTTCTCGAGGAGGCCGCGGCGCGCCTCTCCGGGCGCGTCGGGTTCGAGGACCACGACCTGAGCGTGCGCCGCTACGAGCGGCTGAAGGGGCTCCTGGGCGAGGGCGTGTCGCTCGCGCCGGCCGAGCGGCTCGTGGAGCGGCTGCGGATGGTCAAGGACGAGGAGGAGCTGCGGCGGATCCGGACGGCGGCGGCCCTCGCCGACGAGGTCTTCCGAGGCGTGGCCGAGCGCGGCCTCGTCGGACGGACCGAGCGCGAGGTGGCGTTCGAGCTCGAGACCGCCATGCGGCGCGCGGGGGCGGAGCCGTCGTTTCCCTCGATCGTCGCCGGTGGCGCCAACGGCGCGCAGCCCCACGCGGAGCCGGGCGAGGACCGGATCGAGCGCGACACGCTGGTGGTCGTCGACCTCGGCTGCCGGCTCGACGGCTACTGCTCGGATTGCACGCGTACGTTCGCGACGGGCAACCCGAGCGGCGCGGCGGTGGACGTGTACCAGCTCGTGCTCGAGACCCAGGTCGCCACCCTGGATCAGGTGCGCACCGGCGCGGCCGGCGCCGACGTCGACCGCTTCGCTCGCGAGCGGATCGCCGCCGCGGGGCACGGCGAGCGCTTCGGCCACGGGCTGGGCCACGGCGTCGGCATCGTGGTGCACGAGGGGCCGACGCTCTCGCGCCTCTCGAAGGACGCGCTCGCGGCCGGGAACGTCGTGACCGTGGAGCCGGGCGTCTACCTGCCGGGCGAGTTCGGCGTCCGGATCGAGGACCTGGTCGTCGTCGGCGACGACGGGCCGGAGATCCTCAGCGGCTTCCCGAAGGAGCTGACTACGCTGGACTAGGAGCTGCGTGGACGGCTACCAGGAGCCGTTCTTGCAGCTGCCGTTCTTGTTCGTCGAGCCGGCGGTGCAGGTGCGCTCGTTCGTGCCCGCGACGGTGTGCTCGATCGTGTAGGTGTGCTTCGACCCGTCGCTCTCGGCCTTCGAGACCGCTGTGACCTTGTAGGTCGTGGGGGTCGCCTCCACGATGCTGACCTCGCCCGCCCCGGTGCCGTACGGCAGGCCGGTGTCGGCGCCGAGCTCGCCGTCGGTGTCGCAGTCCTCGTAGGTCTCCTGCGTCGCGAAGCAGAGCTCCACGCGCGAGGTGAGGTTGCGGGCGTTCGACTGCGCCTCCGAGTCCTTGCTCTTCTTCTGGTGGCCCGCGTAGGCCGGGAGCGCGATCGCGGCGAGGATCCCGAGGATCAGAATCGTCACGAGCAGCTCTACGAGCGAGAAGCCGCGCTGACCGCGCAGGCGCTGAGAGAGGGTTCGGAGCATGCTGGCCTTATCGGTCGGTCCTCCAGCGCGCTTTAGCGGGGACGCGCCCGCTTTGAGGCGTGGTTTGCAGAGAGTCCCCTCCCGTCCGTGCCCTGTGCGAACATGTGTTCGTATGATCGTATGCGTCCTCTACCCGCGCTTCGCGCTCGTGGCCGCCCTGCCGGAGCGCGACGAGCTGCTGGCGGGGCCGGTGGCGCTGGCACCGGAGCCGGGCGGGCGGCAGGTGGTCGGGCAGGTGTCGGCGGCGGCCGAGGCGTTCGGCGTGGCGGCGGGGATGAGGCTGGGGGAGGCGCTCGCGCGCTGCCCCGAGCTGCGGCTCGTGCCAGCCGATCCCGAGTGCGAGCGGGCGGCGTGGGGGCGCGTGCTGGACCGGCTCGAATCGATCGGCGCGGCGTCCGAGTCGTACGTGCCGGGGCTCGCGTGGTTCGACGCCGGCGGCCTGCGGCGCGTCCACGGCGGGCGGGTCGAGGACGTGCTGGCGGCGGCGCGCCGGGTGCTCGGCGGCGGGGTCCGGCTGGGCTGCGCGCCGAGCCGCTTCGCCGCGCACGCGGCGGCGCTGCGGGCGCGGCCGCGCCGGGGCCGCGTGGTCACCATCACCCCCGAGGAGGTGGGGAGGTTCCTCGCCCCGCTTCCGGTGGCGCTGCTGCGCACGCGGCCCGAGCTCGAGGGACTCCCCGAGACGCTCGAGCGGCTCGGCATCCGCACGCTCGGCGAGCTGGCGGCGCTGCCGGTCCCCGCGGTGGCCGAGCGCTTCGGGCACCCGGGGCTGCTCGCCCTCGACCTCGCGCAGGGGCGCGACACGCCGCTCGATCCACGCCGGCCGCCCGAGCCGGTGACCGAGCGGCTCGACCTGCCGGAGGCCGCGCTCGGGCCGCAGCTCGAGCGGGCGCTGGAGCTGCTGGTCGCCCGCGTGCTCGCGCGCGGCGAGCGGCGCGGGAGGACGCTGCGGGCGCTGGCGCTCACCGCGCGGTTCGTGGAGGGCGGCACGTGGCGCACGCGGGTCACGCTGCGCCACGCGAGCGCCGACGCCGAGCGGATCCGCACCGCGCTGGGGGTGAGGCTGCCGGAGCTGCCGGCTCCGGCCGAGTCGCTGGGACTGGAGGTGGAGGCGTTCGGCCCGCCGGCGCACGACCAGGAGCGCCTGCTGCCGGACTCGCCGGCGGAGCTGCGGCGGCGGCGGATCTCGGACGCCGTGGGCCAGGTCCGCCAGGCCGCCGGGCCCGAGGCCGCGCTGCGGGTGCTGGAGGTCGACCCGGATTCGAGGCTGCCGGAGCGGCGCGCGGTGCTCGCGCCATTCGAGGGGGGCGGCGCGGCCCGCGCCCGCTCCGGTGGAGGGCGGCGCCGGTGAGCGTCCGCCGCCTTGCGCACCCCCGCGGCGTCTGCGTCCGGACCGACGGCTCCGGCACGCCCGCCGCGATCCAGGGGGTCTCGGTCGAGTCCGTCATCGAGGAGTGGGTCGTGGAGGACCGCTGGTGGAGCGCCCAGCCCGTCCGCCGCCGCTACTTCGAGCTGGTGCTGGCGGGCGGCCGCAACGTCGTGGTGTTCAAGGAGGTGATGAGCCGGAGCTGGTTCGAGCAGAGGGGGTGAACCCCCGGAAGAGCCGCTGGGGGTAGGGCATGCCCCCGTCGTGGTCGGCTGAGGATGCATACGAACGTATGTTCGCCCAATGCCGTACGTCGAGCTCCACTGCCACTCGGCCTTCTCGTTCCTCGACGGGGCCTCGCACCCGGTCGAGCTGGCCGCCGCGGCGGCCGAGCAGGGGCACTCGGCGATCGCGCTGACCGACCACGACGGCCTGTACGGATCGATGGAGCTCGCCACGGCTGCGAAGCCGCTCGGGGTGCGGGCGATCGTCGGCTCGGAGCTGACGCTCGAGGACGGGCACCACGTCACGCTCCTGTGCGAGGACCGCACCGGCTACGCCAACCTCTGCCGGCTGATCACGGCGGCCCACGCGGGCACGCGCGACCGGCCCACGGAGCCGACCCCGCCGAGCACCCGCCTCGACGACCTCGAGCGCCACGCCGAGGGGCTCGTCTGCCTGTCGGGCTGCGCGCGCGAGGGCGCCGTGGCCGCCCGCGTGGAGCGCGACGAGCACGCCGCCGCGGCCGCCGTCGCGCGGCGGCTGGCGCGCGCCTTCGGTCCCGAGCGGTTCCGGATCGAGCTGCAGCGCCCGTTCGGCCGCCACGACCGCCGCCGCAACCGACAGCTCACCCAGCTCGCCGAGCGCATCGGGGTCCCGTGCGTGGCCACCGGCAACGTCCACGCCCATGCGCGCACGCGCGCGCAGCTCCAGGACGCCCTCGTCGCGGTCCGCACCAGGACCACGCTCGACGAGTCCGAGCCGCTGCGCCGCGGCAACTCGTCGCATGCGCTGGCGCCGCCCGAGGCGATGGCCGCCCGGTTCGCCGCCCACCCGGACGCGGTCGAGGAGTCGGGCCGCCTGGCCGAGCGGCTGCGCTTCGATCTGACCACCGACCTCGGCTACCGCTACCCCGGCTCCGAGGACGGCAGCGCCGACCGGCGCCTCGCCGAGCTCAGCCGCGACCTGCTCGCGACCCGCTACGCCGGCCGTGCGAGCCGCGCCGAGGCCGAGGCGCGGCTGGAGCAGGAGCTGGCGATCATCCGCTCGCTCGGGCTGTCGGGCTTCTTCCTGCTCCACCGCGACCTGCTCGAGCTGGCCCGCGAGGTGGCGGCCGAGGTGCGCGGCCCCGGCTCCGCCCGCGCGCTGCTCCCGCCGGGCCGCGGCCGTGGCTCCAGCGTGTCGTCGATCGTCTGCTACCTGACCGGCCTCTCGCACGTCGACCCGGTCGAGAACGACCTGTTCCTGGGCCGCTTCCTCAACGAGGAGCTGACCGCGCTGCCGGACATCGACCTCGACTTCCCGCGCGACATCCGCGAGGTCCTGATCCCGCGCATACACGAGCGCTACGGCCACGATCGCTCGGCGCTCGTCTGCGCGTTCACCACCTACCAGAACCGCTCGGGGATCCGCGACTTCGGCAAGGCGCTGGGGCTCCCGCCGGGCGAGATCGAGCGCGTGGCGCGCTCGGCCGAGCCGTGGGGCGGCGGCGCCGTGGAGGACCACCTCGCCGATGCGATCGGCGCGCGCCGGGCCGCATCGCCGCGCTGGCAGGCGCTCACCCGGCTCGTCCACCAGGCCTGGGGCCTGCCGCGCCACGTGACCCAGCACGTCGGCGGCATGGTGATCTCCACCCAGCCGCTGGACGAGATCTGCCCGATCCAGCCGGCAGCGATGAGCGGGCGGCAGATGGTTCAGTGGGACAAGGACTCCTGCGGCGACGCGGGCTTCCTCAAGATCGACCTGCTCGGCCTGGGGATGCTGTCGGCGGTCGAGCGCTGCGTGGACCTGATCGCAGAGGCGCGCGACGAGCGGATCGACCTGTCGCGGATCCCGTTCGACGACCCCGGCGTGTACCGCGAGATCCAGGCCGCCGAGACGATGGGCGTCTTCCAGATCGAGAGCCGCGCGCAGATGCAGATGCTCAAGCGCACGCGTCCCGAGAACCTCGACGACCTGACCGTGCAGGTGGCGCTGGTCCGGCCGGGGCCGATCCAGGGCGGCGCCGTGCACCCGTACATCGAGCGGCGCAAGGCGCTGCGGGCGGACCCCTCGTACAGGGTCCCGTACGACCACCCGTCGCTCGAGCCGGTGCTGCGCGACACGCTCGGCGCGATCGTCTTCCAGGACCAGGTGATCGAGGTGGCGATGGCGTTCGCGGGCTTCTCGCCGGGCGAGGCCGAGGGGCTGCGGCGCGCGATGAGCCGCAACCGCTCGGAGGCCGCGATGCGCGCGTACGAGACCAAGTTCGTGGAGGGGGCCACGGCGCGCGGGGCCTCGCTCGAGGTCGCGCGCAAGGTGTACGCGCAGATCGTCGGCTTCTCGGGCTTCGGGTTCCCGAAGGCTCACTCGGCGGCCTTCGGCCTGCTCGCCTACCAGTCGACCTGGCTGCGGGTGCACTACGGCGTGGAGTTCCTGTGCTCGCTGCTGAACGAGCAGCCGATGGGTTTCTACCCGCCGGACTCGCTCGTGCACGAGGCGCAGCGGCGCGGGATACCGGTGCTGCCGCCGTGCGTGCTGCGCTCGGAGGCGGAGTGCGGCGTGGAGCGCCACGGCGGCGCGCTCGCCGTGCGCATCGGCCTCGGCTACGTCGCGGGCGTGGCGAAGGACGACGTCCGCGAGGTCGTGGAGGAGCGCGAGCGCGGCGGGCCGTTCCGCGGCATCGGAGAGCTCGCCGGTCGCTGCGGCGCCCAGCGCGACGCGCTCGAGCGGCTCGCCTGGGCGGGCGCGTGCGACGCGCTCACCGAGGGCGGCCGGCGGCAGGCGCTGTGGCTGCTCGGCGTCTCCGCGCCCGGCGTGAACGTGGCCGGCGGCACCCAGCTCGCGCTGCCGGTCGAGCCCGGCGCGGCGCCCGAGCTGCGCGAGCTCTCGCCGTGGGAGCGCCTGATCGCCGACTACGCCTCCACGAAGGTCACGCTCCACGAGCACCCGATGGAGCTGATGCGCCGGGAGCTCGAGCCGGGCCTAGTCACCGCGGCCGACCTCGCCCGCCTGCGCCACGGAACGCGCGTGAGGACGGCGGGCCTCGTGGTCGCGCGCCAGCGCCCGGCCACCGCCAAGGGCGTCACGTTCATGCTGCTCGAGGACGAGCACGGCGCGATCAACGTGATCGTCGCGCCGCCCGTGTACGAGGCCTGCCGGCTGACGGTGAGGTCCGACCCGATGGTGGTGGTGGAGGGCCGGCTCGAGCACCGCGAGGGCGTGACGAACGTGGTGGCGAGCGCGGTGCGCCGCCTCGAGCGTCCCGACGTCCCGCTCGGCGAGGTCCGCCACATCGAGCCGCGCCGTGCCTGGAGCACCGAGACCGCCAGCGAGGCCGACCTGCGCGCGGTCGTCCCCGCGGCGCACAGCTTCGGCCGCCGCGGCTGAGCGGGGCCGTCCCGCGGCCGGTTGGGCCACGCTACGGTGCGGGGATGGCCGCCCGCATCCTCGTAGGCACCTCCAGCTGGGCCGACCCCGGCTTCGTCGAGGAGTGGTACCCGCCCGGCATGCCGGCGCGCGACCGGCTGCCCTGGTACGCGGAGCGCTTCGAGGCGGTCGAGCTGAACTCGAGCTTCTACGCGGTACCCGACCAGAGCATGGCCGACCGCTGGGCCCGCTCCACGCCCGACGGCTTCACCTTCGACGTCAAGCTCCACCGGCTGCTCTCGCGCCACGCGGCCGACCTCAAGTCGCTGCCGCCGGACCTGCGCGACGACGTGCAGGTGAACGAGCGCGGCCGCGTCCGCCTCACGCCCGAGCTGGAGCTGGCGGTGGCGGACCGGATCCTCGAGGCCGTCGCCCCGATCGAGCAGGCCGGCAAGCTCGGCGCCTTCCTGCTCCAGCTGACCCCGGCGTTCGCCCCCGATCGGCACCGGCTCGACGAGCTCGACGCGCTGATCGAGCGCCTGGCGCCGCGCGTGGTCGCGGTCGAGTTCCGCAACCGCGGCTGGGTGGCGGAGAAGCGTGCCGAGTCGACCTTCGCGTACCTCTCGGAGCGCGGCGCGGCGTTCGTGGCCGTGGACGCCCCGAAGGAGGACCACGTGCCGATCATGCCCGACGTGGACGCGGTCACCAACGACGCGCTCGCCTACATCCGCATGCACGGCCGCAACGCCCACGGCTACATGCACGGCAAGAGCGTGGCGGAGCGCTTCGACTGGGACTACTCGGACGACGAGCTGCAGGAGATCGCGGGCCGGGTGCGCGGGATGGCGGAGGACGCGCGCGAGGTGCACGTGCTGTTCAACAACAACCGCGGCGCCGCCGCGCCGACCGCGGCCACGCGCTTCCGCGAGCTGATCGGCCAGGACCCCGGTCCCCCGGCGGACGCCGGCCAGCAGCAGCTCCAGATCGGATGAGCGCGCCGGTCCGCATAGCCACCGGCCTGGCGACCGACGACGCCGGCCCCGACGCCTTCGCCGAGGCCGCAGCCCGCGCCGCCCTCGGGCTGGGCGGCGCGCCGGCCGACCTGGTCGTGGTCTTCGCCGCCGCGCCCAACCTCGAGCACGCCGAGGAGGGTCTGGCGGCGCTGGAGGAGCGGCTGCGCCCCGGCGCGGTGATCGGCTGCGGCGCGCAGGGCGTGATCGCGGGCGGGCGCGAGCTCGAGACCGGCGGCGTGGCGGTGTGGGCCGCCTCGCTGCCCGGCGGCACGGTGCGCCCGTTCCACCTCGAGGCCTTCGACGCGGGCGACGAGGGCGTGGCCATCGCGGGCCTCCCGAGCCTGATGGGAGCCGAGGCGATCATCCTGCTGGCCGACCCGTACTCGTTCCCGGTGGAGCCACTGCTCGACCGGCTCGCGGGCGACCATCCCGGGCTGCCGGTGATCGGCGGCCTGGCGAGCGCGGGCGCTGTGCCGGGCGAGGGGGCGCTGCTGCACGCCGGCGGCGTGGCCGATCGCGGTGCGGTCGGGGTCGCGCTCGCCGGCGTGGACGTGCGGCCGTGCGTCTCGCAGGGCGCCCGGCCGATCGGTCCCGAGATGGTGATCACCGACTGCGAGGAGAACGTGATCCACGAGCTCGCGAGCCGCCCGGCGCTCAAGCGCCTGCACGAGGCGATCGGCGAGCTGGAGCCGCACGAGCGCGCGCTGGCGGCGAACGGCCTCCTGCTCGGGATCGTGATCGACGAGAACCAGCCGGACTACGAGCGCGGCGACTTCCTGATCCGCGGCCTGCTCGGCGTGGACGAGGAGGCCGGCAGCGTGCGGGTGGGCGAGCGCGTGCGGGTGGGTCAGACCGTGCGGCTGCAGGTGCGCGACGGCGACTCGGCCGACGAGGATCTGCGCGAGGCGCTCGCGCTGCACGCGGGCGCGCTGCGCGGACCGCCGGCGGGCACGCTCCTGTTCAGCTGCAACGGGCGCGGCAGCCACATGTTCGGCGTGCCCGACCACGACGCACTGGCGCTCGACGACGCGTTCGGCGGCGCCCCGGCGGCCGGGTTCTTCTGCGCGGGCGAGATCGGTCCGGTCGGGCCGCGCAGCTTCGTGCACGGCTTCACGGCGACGCTGGCCGTCTTCGCGGGATAGCCGCCTCGATCTGCGCGGCGAGCGCCAGCAGCAGCTCCTCGCCCGCGGGCGGGCCCATGAGCTGCACGCCCAGCGGCAGGCCGTCCGACGACGTCCCGAACGGCACCGCGATCGACGGCTGCCCGGTGATGTTCGCGGGCGGGCAGAACGGCACGAAGCGCATGCCGTTGTAGAGCTGCTCGATCGCCGGCTCGCCGGGCGCGGCGTCGAGCTCGCCGTGCGCGACCGGCGGCCGCGCGAGCACGGGGGTCACGAGCACGTCGTGGCGCGCCCACCAGCGCACGACGCGCCGCGAGTAGGTGCGCAGCCCGATCAGCGCGTCGAGCAGGCCGACGCCGGACACGCCCTCGGCGCGGCGGATCAGATCGCGCGTGAGCGGCTCCGTTCGCTCGGGGTCGAGCCCGCCGCTCAGCAGCCCGACCTTCTGCGCGCCGGCGGTGGCGTCGACCGCCCAGATCGTTAGGAAGTCCTCGAGCTGGCCCGCCTCGTGCCAGTCCGGGCCGGACTCGTCCACCTCGTGGCCCAGCCGCTCCAGCAGCTCGGCCGCCTCGCGCGCCGCGGCGGCGCACTCCGGGTGCACGTCCGCGTCCACCGGCGGGTCCACGCTGAGGCCCACGCGCAGGCGTCCCGGCTCGCGCGCGGCCGCGTCGGCGAAGGTGGTGCGCGGCGGCGGCGGCGAGACGGTGTCGCCCAGCTCGTAGCCGGCCAGGACGTCGAGCGCGAGCGCCGTGTCGGCCACCGTTCGCGTGAGCGCGCCGTCGACCACGAGCGCCGACGGCGACTCCACCAGCGGCGCGACCGATACCCGGCCGCGGCTCGGCTTGAGGCCCCAGAGCCCGCAGCAGGCGGCCGGGATGCGGATCGAGCCGCCGCCGTCGTTGCCGTGGCCGAGCGCCACCATGCCCGCGGCCACCGCCGCGGCGCTCCCGCCCGACGAGCCGCCGGCGGTGCGCTCGAGGTTCCACGGGTTGCGCGTGGGGCCGAAGCGCGCGGGCTCGGTCACCGGCGTGATGCCCAGCTCGGGCGTGTTGGTCTTGCCGACGATCACGGCGCCGGCCGCGCGCAGCTTCGCCACCATCGCGCTGTCGAACGGCGGGATCCAGTCGCCGCTGATCGCGGTGCCCATCGCGGTCCGGATGCCCTCGGTCACCGGGCCGAGGTCCTTGACGGCGATCGGCACGCCGGCGAGCGGGCGCTCGTCGCCCGGCCCGATCGCGGCGGCCTCCTCGCGGGCGCGCTCGGCGGCCAGCTCCACGAACGCGTTCACGTCGGGGTTCAGGCGTTCGATGGCGGCGAGCGACTCGTCCACGAGCTCGCTCGCGCTCACCTCGCCCGCGCGCACCGCGGCGGCCTGCTCGAGCGCCGGTAGCGCGATCGTCTCCGCAGCCGTGGCCATGACCTCGCGCCGACCCTACCGGCTGCGAACATCCGCGCGTGCCCGGAGACACGCCACCGCCCGGCGTCGTGCGAGTACGCGCGCCCAATCCCTCGGCGCTGACACTCGACGGCACCAACACCTACGTGGCCGCGCGCTGGGTGGTGGACCCGGGCCCGGACGACCCCGCGCACCTCGAGGCGGTGCTGCACGCGGCGCCGGACGGCGTGGAGGGCATCGCGATCACCCACGGCCATCCGGACCACGACGCGGGCGCGCCCCGGCTGGCCGAGCTCGCCGGGGGAGTGCCGGTGCTGCGGCCCGCGGGTGACGGGCCGGCGGGCCCCTTCACCGCCATCGCCACGCCCGGGCACGCGGACGACCACGTCTGCCTGCTGCTCGGGCGCGTCTGCTTCACCGGCGACACGGTGCTCGGAGCGGGCAGCGTCTTCGTCGGCTACGACGGCTCGTCGATGACCGCGTACCTCGACTCGCTCGCGCGGCTGCGCGCGCTGGACATCGACGTGATGTGCCCCGGCCACGGCCCGTTCGTGTGGGAGCCGCGCGAGCGGATCGACCTCTACGTGGAGCACCGGCTCGAGCGCGAGCGGCGCGTGCTGGATGCCGTGTCGGCCGGCGCGCGCACCCGTGACGAGGTGCTCGACCGCGCCTGGAGCGAGGTCGACCTCGACGCCGCGCCGATGCTCCGCTACGCCGCCGGCGCCACGCTCGAGGCTCACCTGGAGCGTCTGCGCGAGCTGGGGTCGCTGCCGGAGGGCTTTCAGCTCGCCGGTTGAGCAAGAATGCCGCGCGTGGCCCAGGAGCCCCCAGGCGACACGAACCTCGACGGCATCGAGTCGAGCACCGCGACCGCGGCCAGCGCGGGCGTGATCGCGAGCGCGGCGACGGTGGCGAGCGCCGGCGTCGTCGGCAGCGCCGCGACGGCGGCCAGCGCGGGCGTGATCGGCAGCGCCGGCACCGCCGCCAGCGCCGGGGTGGTCGGCAGCGCGGCCACGGCCGCAAGCGCCGGCGTGCTCCTCAGCCTCGGCACGGTGGCGAGCGCGGGGGTCGTGGGCGGGATCGGGAACGTCGCGTGCACGGGCTGCGTGGGCTGCATCGGCTGCATCGACTGCGAGGGGTGCGTGGGCTGCATCGGCTGCGTCGGGCTGCGCGGCGCGGTCGGCGAGGTGGGCAAGTCGCGCAGGCCGGGCCGCGGCACGTTCCGCGCGCGCCTGCTCGGGCGCTAGC